>DASXLF010000442.1:0-1585 GCA_036496405.1 Steroidobacteraceae bacterium
ACTTAAAAGACCTTCATTTTCGATCACATCCACATGATCGACCGCCGGGTCTGTGAACTCCACTCCGTTTAACCAGTTGAGAACGGAACCGCGTGAAACCGCGGCCGGGACGTCGTGGAGGATTTGAAAAATGAAAACAAGAACCGGAATGGTTGCTCTGGCAACGGCGCTGGCCGCTGCCATGCCCATAGTTGCTGGAGCGCAAGACAATCATAGAGGAGGCCAAGCTGCACCAGCCGCAGCTGCGCCGGCGCGGCCCGCGGCACCGGCGGCGCGGCCCGCGGCACCCGTCGCGCGGCCGGCGGCGCCCGCACCGCACTTCGCCGCACCCGCGCGAGTGGCCCCGCAAGCGGCACCTCGCCTGGCGCCCGCTGCGCGTATCGCGCCTCAGGTTGCGCCACAGCGTGCCGCGATACCGCACAACCAGGCGCCGGCAGTCGTAAATCGCTCGGTGCAGCAGCGCCAAGTCCGACAAGAGCAAGTCCGGCAAAATCAGGTCCAGCGCGAACAAGTGCGCCAGGAGCGCGCACTGCGGCGTCATCAGGCTCAGCCAACAGTACAGACACGGCAAAACCTGCAGACGCAGACACAGGCGCGTTCTGCCGCCCAAACGCAGGCAAAGACCCAGCTCAATACGCGTCAGCAGTTGCGCGCCGAGCGTGCCCTCCGTCGGAGCGAGGATCGCGAACTGCGCCGGCTGCCTGCTTCGCAGCGGGCCCAGCGCCGTGAAGAGATCCGCAATACACGTGAGCAGCGCGCGCTTTCGCGGCAGCAACAGGCGCAGCCGAACGTGTTGCAAGGCCAGTCGAACGCACGCACCTTGCGCGCAAATCGCGTTAACGGAACGGCGCGCGTGACGCAGGACGCGGCGCGGCAGGGCCGTTTTGCCGCGCGCTTTTCGTCACAGGCTGCCGGCATGAACAGCCGTGACCGCTTTGCCAGCATCGCCGCGCATCATGCCTGGCGGCGCGGGCTGCGTGCTTCGTTCGTGCCGTGGTACGGGCCGGTGTTCTGGCCCTACGCCTATTCGGACATTTTCGACTACGCGTTCTGGCCGTATGGCTATGACGACGGCTACTGGGCCTATGCCTATGACGACTTCTTTGATGGGTTGTTCTGGGGCGAGGCTGGTCCGCCGGTCGATTACGCCTACGCGGCGCCATCTGCGCGGCCACCCGTGCAACGGCCGAGCTATGCCGCGGTGCAGGAGCTTTGCAAACAACCCGGCAGCGGCGTCACCGCATGGCCATTCGCCGAGATCGAGCAGAAAGTTGGTCTGAATGCCGATCAGAAGCAATCGCTCGATGACGTGCGCAGGGCAAGCCAGGATGCAGCGGCGGCGTTCAAGGCCTCGTGTCCGGCGGAAAATGCGTTCCCGCTGACACCTCCGGGCCGGCTTGCTGCGATGACCGCGCGCCTCGATGCAACGCTCGAGGCGGTGCAGACGGTGCGGCCGGCATTGGAGAAGTTCTACAACTCGCTCAGCGATGAGCAGAAGGAACGCTTCAACCAGCTCGGACCGAAGAATACGGCGACCAATGCCGAGGCCAGCGCAGCCTCGCAGGCAGCGGAAACCTGCAAGCAG
>DASXLF010000443.1:0-2069 GCA_036496405.1 Steroidobacteraceae bacterium
AAATCGGCCAGACATGCGGCCAGGTCCTCTGGCGCACCCCGGCCGGGTTTGATCGTGGGTATCAGCGGCGCATCGGGCGCCATCTATGGCGTGCGCCTGCTGGAAACCCTGCGTCGGCTCGGTATTCAAAGCCATCTGGTCATGTCCAAAGCCGCGGAAATGACGATCAGTTATGAAATCGATAGGCGGCCCGCCGATGTCAAGGCGCTGGCCGATGTCGTTTATCCGATCGGCGATCTGGGGGCGCCCATCTCCAGCGGCAGCTTTCCCACCATGGGTATGATCATTGCGCCCTGCTCCGTGCGCAGCCTGGCGGAGATCGCGACCGGTGTGACCAGCAGCCTGCTGACCCGGGCGGCCGATGTGACCCTCAAGGAGCGCCGCCGGCTGGTGCTGATGCTGCGCGAGACGCCGCTGCATAGCGGCCATCTGCGCAACATGCTGGCCCTTTCCGATATGGGCGCGATCGTGGCGCCGCCGGTCCCGGCATTTTATGTGCGGCCAAAGAGCCTGAACGAGATGGTCGACCACAGCATCGGCCGCGTCCTCGACCTGTTCGGCATCGATAGCGGGCGGGTGAAGCGCTGGTCGGGCGAGCCTGCTACGCGCAAGCCTCGCCGAGGGTCTGCAACTCCGGCACGCGCTCGGAATCGCGTCCCATCACCTTAAGATAGAGTGCCAGATTGGCTTCCACCGCCGGCCGGCGTCCGGCTGCGGGAGCGGGCAGTGCTTCCAATGTCGCTTGCGCGATGCGCTCGCCCTCGAGCTCCAGATCGTTGACCTTGCGGCGCAGTGCTTCGCTCTCCAGGGAGGGCACCGGCGATACACCCGCCTTGAGGCGCCGGCGAACGGCGCGCAACGGCTGCACCACGTCGCGCTGCCAGGTTTCCGCCGCCGTGATGGCGCGCCGGATATCCTGTTCGCTCAGAGCGCGGCCTTCCCGGCCATGCCAGCAGCAGAACAGCAGCAGGTTGACGTCGAGCCCCAGCCCATCCTGCAGCGCGATGCAGGCAGGCCCGACGCCGGGCCTGCCATAGAGCTGCAGCGAGAAGTTCCAGAAATTCATGTCGCCTCCGCCTCACCGAGGCAGATCCCAAGCCCCCGCGCGGTATGGGCGAGCGCACCCTTCGGATCGACGGCCTGGTAGTGGCGGATCGCTTCCAGGATCGGCACATCTTCGACGCTGCGCGCGTTCCAGGCGACCATCCGGTCGAAACGGCCTTCGGCGATCAGGTCGACAGCGCGCACACCGAAGGACGAGGCCATGATGCGGTCGCGGGCGTTGGGCGCGCCGCCGCGCTGGATATGCCCCAGCACGGTAACGCGCGTTTCCGCGCCGGTCAGCGCGCCGATGCGCGCGGCAATGTAATGGCCGATGCTGCCATGGATGGTGTCCTCCTGCGGATCGTTGGCATCGCGCTTCACCGCTTCGGCCACGATGACGAGAGCGAAGTTGCGCCCGCGGGCCTTCAGCGCCTCGATGCGTGCGGCGATGCTGGAAAAGCTGTAGGGGATTTCGGGGATCAGGATCACATCGGCGCCACCGGCGATTCCTGCCGACAGCGCGATATGCCCGGCATCGCGCCCCATGACCTCCAGGATCATCACCCGGCTGTGGCTGGCTGCCGTGGGCTGCAGGTGATCCAGCGCGTTGGTGGCCGCCGAAAGGGCTGTGGCATGGCCGATAGAAACCTCGGTCAGCCCCAGATCATTGTCGATGGTCTTGGGAATGGCGATGAGTGGAATATCGCCCTGCTGGGCAAGCTTGCGCAGGATATGCAGCGAGCCGTCGCCCCCGGCGACGATCAGGGCATCGAGTCGCAGCTGGCGATAGCCCTCGATGACCTCATGGCTGCGGTCGATCACGCTGCCATCAGGCATGGGATAGGCGAAGGGATCGCCCTTGTTGGTGCTGCCCAGGATCGTGCCGCCGCGGCGCAGCAATTCGATATCGGTCTCGTTCGGCGTCAGCGCGACCCATTCCACCGGACGCGTCAACAGCCCCGCGGTACCGTTGCGGATACCGATAACCTCCCAGCCATAGCCCAGCACCGCACGATGAACCACGG
>DASXLF010000444.1:0-1926 GCA_036496405.1 Steroidobacteraceae bacterium
GGCCCAGCGTGTCGCCGGGTTCAGGCAATTTCTCCACCCGTTCGTACAGGCGCCGACTGCCGTGTTTGGTTTGCTGTTCTTTTACAAGCGGAGTGAATGCCAGTTCCGCAAAGCGTCGGCCCATCGGTCTTCTCCCTACCCCGGATCTGTTTAGGATGAGCCGATGGGCCGCAAGGCTTCAGGAATCATAACGCCGCTACTCAACACGCAATGCAGTCACCGGGTTCACCGCCGCCGCGCGCCTCGCCGGAATGATGCTCGCAAGCAGCGCGCATAACGCCAGCGCCCCAACCGACCCTGCCAACACGAGCGGATCCCAGCCCTTTACCTGGTACAGTTGCGACGCGATCAGCCGTGCGCAGCCAATCGCCGCAGGAATGCCGATCGCGAGTCCGATGACGATTTGCAGAAACGCGCCGCGCAGCACCATCGTCACCACGCTGCCCCGATCCGCGCCCAATGCAATGCGAACCCCGATCTCGCCGGTGCGCCTCTCCACGCCATAGGCCGTGACGCCATAGAGGCCAACCGCAGCCAGCAGCAGCGCCAGGACACCGAACAATCCCGTCAGTTGGGCGACGCTGCGCTCGCGGTCGAGCCGGGCAGCGACCTGCTGCTCCATGTTGCGAATGCTCACCAGCGTCAGGTTTGGATCCACCTCGGAGAAGGCGTGCCGCACCTGCGGCTCGAGTCCGTTCATAGTCCCGCGAATCTTCAGCACCACGCCTTCGATCAGATGCGTGCGGTCTTCCACCATCTGCAACATCGGCGCGTCATATTGCACGCGCTGCGCCAGGGGCACAAAGAACAAAGGCGTCCTCCAGTTGCCGCTGGGATCGGTATAGTTGGCGGTGCGAGCCACGCCCACGATCTCAAATGTCCCGCTGTACTTCACGTCCGTGGTGCCGAATTTGGCGCCGATCGGATTTTCGTCCGGCTTGAAAAACCTGCGCACGAACGCCCCATCCACCACCGCGACATTGGGCGCGGCCGCCGTGTCCTGCGCGGTAATGCCGCGGCCGCGCACGATGGACTGGCCCATGATTTCGAGATAGCCGGGGCTCACGCGATCCCAGGATGCGCCATGGCTGTCATCGGTGACGGTGGGTTGCGGCTGTCCCTGGCGTACCACGATCTGGCCCCAGTTATTGGTGAACGGAGTGTAGAGAGCCAGTCCTGCGCTCTCGACGTCGGGGATGCGCGACAACCGGTCTTGCAGCGCGCGATAGGTGGCGTCGAGCTTTTCCGGCGAATAGCTCGCAAACGGCGCATTGACGCCAAGGCTCACGCGATGATCGGTTTCGAATCCGAAGTCCTGATGCTCCAGATTCGCGATGCTGCGGGTCAGCAGGCCGGCGCCGGTCAGCAACACCACCGACAAGGTCGCCTGCATCACCACCAGAGATTTTTGGGGCAGAGAGCGGCCGTCGCGCGTGGAGCGATTGGCGCCGTGCAGCGCCTCGGCGGGGTTGGCATGCGAGGCGAACCATGCCGGCGCAGTCCCGAACAGCAGTCCGGTCAGCAGCGACACGCCGAATGCGAAGGCAAGCACAGACAGAGACGGGGCGGCGTGGATGGGCACGAAATGCGCGGAGCGGAAAGCCAGCGCGACCATCACCTTCACTCCCAGGCAGGCTACCAGGATGCCGGCCGCGCCGCCCAGGACTGCAAGCACGACGCTTTCAGTGAGCGACTGCCGGATGAGCCGCCGCCGCGAAGCCCCGAGAGCCAGCTTGACCGCGGTTTGCGAAGCCCGCGCCGAGCCGCGCGCCAGCAGCAGGTTGGCGATATTCGCGCACGCGATCAGCAACACCAGGCAGCAAACGGCGAGCAGGATGCGCAGGCTGTCCTTGTAGTCGGCTTTCATCTCCGCCACTCCGGAGCCCGCAGGAATCACCTTGATGCTCTGGGTGGGCAGAATGGCTT
>DASXLF010000445.1:0-2226 GCA_036496405.1 Steroidobacteraceae bacterium
GCCGAACGCAACCAGCGCAAATGAACGTGGATTGTGCCCGCGCTCGAGAGAGACCTGTCGCAAAGCGCTTTCCATGCGGGCGTTGGCCACACGCACAATGCCTTCCGCCAAGGCTTCGGTGCTGGCGAATGCGCCGCCGGGGCAGAGTTGTTCGAGCGCCACACGCGCACGCTGCCGGTCGAGCGGCATGGCGCCGCCGAGAAAATGATCGGGGTGCAGGCGGCCCAGTACGAGGTTGGCATCGGTCACGGTTGCGGCGGCGCCACGGCCGTAGCACGCGGGGCCGGGATCGGCTCCGGCCGACTGTGGTCCCACCTGCAGCGCGCCCGCGGCATCCATCCACGCAACTGACCCGCCGCCCGCTCCCGCGGTGTGAATGTCGAGCATGGGCACGCGCACCGGTAAGCCGCTCACCTCCCCTTCGATGGTGATGGGCGGTTCGGCCCGGGCATCCAGCAACGCAACGTCGGTGGACGTGCCGCCCATGTCGAAGCTCAGTAACCGCTCGATGCCGGCGCGCCGGGCCACACTCAACGCGCCGGACACGCCACCGGCGGGACCCGACAAGATAGTGCGCACCGGCTCGCGCGCCGCGGCTTGCGCGGAGAGAATGCCGCCCGAAGACTGCATGATGCTGAGCCGTGCGCCGCGCCGGCGGAGAGTGCGCTCCAGGCCGCCGATGTAGCTGGACATGCGCGGCGCCAGGTACGCATTGAGGGTGACCGTGGCGGCGCGTTCGTATTCGCGGAACTCCGGCAGCACCTGGTGCGAAAGCGAGATGGGCAGCCGCAGAGACTGCAATGCCGCCGCGACCGCCCGCTCATGTGCAGGGTTCGCAAATGAGAACAGCAATGAGATCGCAATCGACTCGGTGCCCGCCGCGCGGATTCTCTGCGCCAAGCCGGTTAAAGATTCCTTTTCAAGGGGGCGGACCACGGCGCCGTCGGGGCCGATCCGTTCCGCCACGCCGAAGCAGAGTTCGCGCGGAGCAAGCGGTTCGGGACGATGCGTGTTCCAGTCGTAGAGATCGGGGCGCGCCTGGCGTGCGATCGCAAGCGTGTCTTCGAAGCCGGCAGTAGTTACAAAAGCCACGCGTGCGCCGTTGCGCTCCAGCAATGCATTGGTCGCGACGGTGGTGCCGTGGCGGATTTCCAACTTGCCGGCTCCGGTTTGCCTGGCGATCGTCGCAACGGCTTCGAGAATTGCGCCGCCTGGGTCTTCAGGCGTGGACCGCAGTTTGAGGACCCCAAGCCTTCCGCCGCTGCGGTACACACAATCGGTGAATGTGCCGCCGGTGTCGATGCCGATGACGAGCTTTGCCATTTAATTGAAAACATAACAGGCCGACGCTTCCCATCCCGCCCTAACAAGTTAGGACGGGCACCCCGCTCATTCGCTTGCCCAGGCTGGACATGATGCGCCGGCGAGTGAGAGATTCACACCCAGTGATGATCAACACCCAGCCATCCGCACCTCCGTTCCGCTGGAACGCAGCTACGCAGGCGCAGCGGCGCGTGGTAATTGCGGCCGGTCTGGGCTGGATGCTCGACGCGTTCGACGTACTGCTTTACTCGATCGTAGTCACGCACCTGATGCAAGCCTTCAACATGAGCCGCACCACTGCGGGGCTGCTCAACGCACTCACTCTTGCTGCCTCAGCGCTGGGCGGCCTGTTATTCGGACTGCTTGCGGATCGCTTTGGGCGGCGCCGCATGTTGAGCGCGAGCATTCTCTTCTATTCCATCTGCACTTTTGCCTGCGGCCTATCAACCACGATCTTCGCGCTGGGCGTGTTTCGATTTCTGCTCGGCCTGGGCATGGGCGGCGAATGGAATACCGGCGCCACGCTGGTAGCCGAGACCTGGCCTGCGGAGTGGCGCGGCCGTGCCATGGGGATCGTGCAAAGCAGCTGGGGCGTAGGCTATGCGCTCGCCGCAGTGGTTGCGTGGCTTATTCTGGCGCACGCCAGCTGGCGATGGGTTTTCTTCGCCGGTATTCTTCCCGGGTTATTGGTCTTCTGGATCCAGCGTAGCGTTCCGGAGCCGCCGGCCTGGGAGCGCTCGCGCAGTTCCTTTGTGCCCGGCGACCGACGCCGGGCGCTGCGTGGCTCGCTGCGTCCGCTGCTGATTCTCACGGGGATGAATACCTTCGGCATGTTCGGCTGGTGGGGCCTGTTTACGTGGATCCCGGCGTACTTGGTGCTTCCCGCAGCGCAGGGAGGACGCG
>DASXLF010000446.1:0-1902 GCA_036496405.1 Steroidobacteraceae bacterium
ACGGTCTTGCCCTTGACGCGGCCGGTGGAAAGCTTGTGCACGGCCTCGCGCGCAATGCGCCGGTCGACCGCCACGTAGGTGGAAAACTCGTTGACGTTGATCTTGCCGACCTGCTCGCGGGTGAAGCCGGCGTCGCCGGTCAGCGCGCCCAGCACGTCGCCGGCGCGGATCTTCTCCTTGCGGCCACCGATGATCTGCAGCGTGGCCATCGGCGGCCGTAGGGGGGGCGCATCGCCCGATTGGCCGGCGGTGAGTTCTGACAGCGGATGCCATTCGGATTCGCGGCCCTGCAACTGCTCGATTTTCCCGACGCTGCCCATCTCGTCCATGCTGGCGAGGCTCAGCGCCAGGCCTTCTGCGTCGCCGCGGCCTGTGCGGCCGATGCGGTGGATGTGGATCTCGGGGTCGGGGGTCACGTCGACGTTGATCACCGCTTCGAGCTGGGCAATGTCGAGTCCGCGCGCAGCGACGTCGGTGGCAACCAGGACGGAACAGCTGCGGTTGGCAAACTGGACCAGCACCTGGTCTCGCTCGCGCTGCTCCAGCTCGCCGAACAACGCCAATGCGCTGAAGCCCTGGGCTTGCAGCACCTGGACCAGCTCGCGGCACTGCTGCTTGGTATTGCAGAAGGCGAGTGTGCTGAGCGGACGGAAATGGTTGAGCAACAGGCTGACGGCGTGCAGCCGGTCGCTGTCCTCGACCTGGTACCAGCGCTGGCGGATCTTGGTGTCGTCGTGCTGCGCCTCGACCGTGATCTGCTGTGGCGTCCTCATGAACTGCGCGCTGAGCTTGGCAATGCCTTCAGGGTAGGTGGCCGAGAACAACAGGGTCTGCCGCTCCTCGGGGCACAGGCGCGCAACCTTGGCGATGTCGTCGAAGAAGCCCATGTCGAGCATTCGATCGGCTTCGTCGAGCACCAGCGTGTTGAGCGCTTCGAGGCTCAGGCTGCCGCGATCGAGGTGATCCATGATGCGGCCGGGCGTGCCGACCACGATGTGCGCGCCGTGCTCGAGGCTGGCGAGCTGTCCGCGCAGTGCGACGCCGCCGCACAGGGTGACCACCTTGATGTTTTCAGCGGCTCGCGCGAGACGGCGGATTTCCGTCGTCACCTGGTCCGCCAGCTCACGCGTGGGGCACAGCACCATGGCCTGCACCGCGAAGCGCCGCGGATTGAGATTGGCGAGCAGCGCCAGGGCGAACGCGGCCGTCTTGCCGCTGCCTGTCTTGGCTTGTGCGATGAGGTCCTTGCCGAGCAACGCCACCGGCAGGCTGGCCGCCTGGATAGGCGTCATCTGCAGGTAGCCAAGCTGCGCCAGGTTCGCCAGTGTTTCTGGCGAAAGCGGCAGCGTGGCGAAGTCGGTGGCCGGACCGGTCACGGCGAGGATCAGCGACGCTGGGAGTTGTTGCCGCTGTTGACCGGCGGGGGACCGCGGCGCTCGAGGTGGCGGAACGTGATGCGCCCCTTGGTCAGGTCGTAGGGAGACAGCTCCAGCGACACCTTGTCGCCCGCCAGAATGCGGATGTGGTGCTTGCGCATCTTGCCGCCGCTGTAGGCGATCAGCTGGTGGCCGTTGTCGAGGGTCACGCGGTAGCGGGAATCAGGCAGCACTTCAGTGACTGCGCCGTTCATTTCGATCAGTTCTTCCTTGGGCATGAATTACCTTTGAATGGTTGTCGTGATTGGACAGGAAAATGGTCGGCCGGTTCAAGCAGCGCAACGCGTGCGAGGGACGGTGCGTTCGCGTACCCAGCCCAGGCCTTCGTCGATGGCGTAACGCACCGCCGCGGCACGGCTGGCGAAGCGTGGGGTGAAGCGCATGACTCGGTCGTGCATGCCGCTGCCGCGGCCGGAACGGATTGACACGGACGCCGCGAAGCGGCCGTCGTCCAGGTCCTTGATGA
>DASXLF010000447.1:0-2183 GCA_036496405.1 Steroidobacteraceae bacterium
CCGCCAACAATGGCTGGATCGACGGCGAGCGCGCGATGATGGAGGCGCTGGTCGCCTTCAAGCGCGCCGGGGCCGACGGCGTGCTGACGTATTTTGCAGCCCAGGCGGCGGAGAAGCTGAAGGCGGAGCGCTGACTTCGTAGGGTGCTCTCTCCCGTCATTGCGAGCGGAGCGAAGCAATCCAGTCTTCCTCCTTGGCACTGGATTGCTTCGTCGCTTCGCTCCTCGCAATGACGGCCCCGCCCCCGAATCGCCGGAATATTGCGCGCAGGTAATAATATCCGGGGCTTGCAACCGGCTGGCCGGTTCCCATTTGACGCGACGGGAATGCACGGTCGGGAGGACTGACATGTCTTACAGCGGTTCGGGTAACACTGGCCCTTCGAGCAGCGCGTCAAATGCTGGCGCCGCCTGGCGCAGCAACGGCGGCGCGCAGCCGCATGCGTTCGATCCCTATCTGCACCCGGAATTGTTTCGCGGCGTGCTGACGCGGCGGTTTTTTGCCTTTTTGATCGACCTCGTGGTGCTGTCGATCCCGGTGATCCTGGCCTGCCTGTTCATCGCGGTGTTCGGCATCGTCACGCTGGGACTGGGCTGGGCGCTGTTCTGGCTGGTGTCGCCGGCCTCGATCGTCTGGGCGCTGGTCTATTTCGGCGCCTCGCTGGGCGGGCCGCATTCGGCCACCCTCGGTATGCGGGTGATGGATCTGGAAATGCGCACCTGGTACGGCGCGCCGGGCTATTTCGTGCTCGGCGCGATGCACGCGGTGCTGTTCTGGGTGTCGGTCTCGTTCCTGACGCCGCTGGTTGTGCTGGTCGGGCTGTTCAACGGCCGCCGCCGCCTGCTGCACGATATCCTGCTCGGAACCGTTGTTATCAACAGCTCGGTCCGGGTACCGGTGCCGCAGCCGGCGCGAACTTTTTGACACGCCGGGCCGCCCCTTAACCGGACGGCAGGCCTTTCGGCCTACAGTAACGCTGCTTGCGTATAATAGCCTTGCCGGGCAAACCGATTGACCATTCGCAACAGCGGCGCGATGCTGTCCGCCGTGCTTCGGAGCCTGACGATCCAACGTGACCCAGCATTCGCGTGACACCCCGCAATTCTATCTGACGGCGCCTTCGCCCTGCCCGTATCTGCCGGGCCGGCACGAGCGCAAGGTGTTCACCCATCTGGTCGGCGAAAAGGCCGGCGATCTCAACGACCTCCTGACCCACGGCGGTTTTCGGCGCAGCCAGTCGATCGCCTACCGGCCGGCCTGCGACCAGTGCCGGGCCTGCGTTTCTGTCCGCGTCGTCGCCAACGAATTCCGGCCCTCGCGCAATTTCCGCAAGATCATGGCGCGCAATTCGGACGTGATCGGCGAGCAGCGCAGCGCGGTGCCGACGTCAGAGCAATATTCGGTGTTCCGCGCCTATCTCGACCAGCGCCACCGCCATGGCGGCATGGCCGACATGACCGTGCTCGATTACGCCATGATGGTGGAAGACAGCCACGTCGAAACCCGCATCATCGAATACCGCCGCCGCAATCCCGATAGCGGCATCACCGGCCGCGGCTCCGAGCTGCTGGCGGTGGCGCTGACCGACGTGCTCAGCGACGGGCTGTCGATGGTGTATTCGTTCTTCGAACCGTCAGAAGAAAGCCGCTCGCTCGGCACCTTCATGATCCTCGACCACATCAACCGCGCGCGGCGGCTGGGGCTGCCGTACGTCTATCTCGGCTACTGGATCGAAGGCTCGAAGAAGATGGACTACAAGGGCCGCTTCCTGCCGCAGCAGCGGCTCGCGCCCTCCGGCTGGCTGCGCGTCGATGCCTCGGGCGAAGTGCCGTCCGAGCCGCAGGAGTGAGAGAGGGCGAATAGCGAATAGAACTTCCTTACTCGCTGTTCCCCCATTCGCTATTCGCCTATATCCAATCCCACACCAGCTTTGCGTTCAGCGCGATGATCAGCGCCGCGGTCAGTCCCGCCAGCGCCGTCAACCAGCGCGGGGCGACGAACGGGCCCATCTTGCTGCGGCTGGCGGTGAACATAACGAGCGGCACCACCGCGAACGGTAATTGCAGCGACAGCACCACCTGGCTGAAAATCAGCAGCTGACCGGTCGCCTTGCCGCCGGCCCAGATCGTCACCACCACCGCCGGCACGATCGCGATCATCCGCGTCACCATGCGCCGCAGCCA
>DASXLF010000448.1:0-4806 GCA_036496405.1 Steroidobacteraceae bacterium
CGACGATTTCGCCGCTGCGCGAGCTGATTCCACTGACCTCGCCCGATCCGGCCTCGGTGGAAGAGTGGGTGCGCAGCGCGCGACAGGACAATCTCGACGTGCGCACGGCCGAACTCAAGGTCGAAGGCTCGGAGCGCGACATTGGCGTGCAGCGCGGCCGCGCCTTGCCCACGCTGACTTTGGTAGGCAGCAGTTCGCGCCTGGCCCAGGATGACGTGCTCGGCGGCAATCAGTCGCTCGACATGGTGGGCGTGGCGGTGAGCTGGCCGTTGTTTCAGGGCGGCGCCGTGGCCTCGGCCGTGCGCCAGTCGCGGGCGCTGTACCGGCAGGCGCAGGCGCAACTTGATGCGGCCGAGCGCGAGACCGAACGCCAGACGCGCGCTGCCTATCGCGGCGTGGTCAGCGGCATCGAGCGCATCAGCGCCGCGCAGCGCGCGGTGGCGTCGGGCAACGCCGCGGTTGAGGCCAGCCGCCGCAACGTGGAGTTCGGCACCGGCACTGAATTCGATCTGCTCAATGCGCAGAACAATTACTACGCCGCGCGCCGCGCCTCGGCGCAGGCGCGCTACGACTATCTCACCAGTCTGCTGACGCTCAAGCAGCAGGCGGGCCGCCTGGGCGCGCGCGATCTGGCCATGGTCGATGCGCTGCTGGTGGATGGCGTCCCATGAGTCTGCGCTTCGGCAATACCGCGGCACAGGACCGCACCCTCGAGCCGGTTACCGGCTGGCGCCGTCATATTCGCCTCGGCCTGGCCGGATTCGGGGCGCTACTGTTGCTCGCGGCGCTGATCGCGGGTGTGCATCACTTCGCCGGCGCCATCGGCTCCATCGATCGCGGCCGCTTGAGCATCGCCACCGTGGAGCGCGGCAGTTTCGTGCGTGACATTACCGCCGATGGCCAGGTGGTCGCGGCCGTGAGCCCGACCTTGTACGCCGGCGCCGCGGGCAGCGTCACGCTCAAGGTGCACGCGGGCGATGGGGTCACGCGCGGGCAACTGCTGGCGCAGATCGACAGCCCCGATCTCAGTGCCCGGTTGTCGCAGGAGCAGGCCAGCCTCACGAGTGCGCGTAACGACTGGCAGCATGCGCAGCGCGAGGCGCAACAGAAAGTGCTCACGCTCAAGACCGCGTTCGAGCAGGCGCGCGTGGATCAGGACACGGCGCAACGCGAGCTCGAGCGCAGCCGCAAGGCTTATGAGCTCGGAGCCTATTCCGAATTGCAAGCCCTGCGTGCCCAGGATGCGCTCGAGAAGGCGCAGTTTGCCTACCAGCAGGCGCGCCAGACTCTCGAGGCGCAGCCGCAGCAGAACCGCTTCGACATCGACGCCAAGCAGGCGCTGCTGGCACGTCAGCAGTTGCTGGTGGCGGATTTAACGCGCCAGGTGGCGGAGCTGGCGGTGCGCTCGCCGGTGGACGGACAGATCGGGCAGGTGCAAGTGGCCGACCGTGCCACTGTGGCGCGCGATGCGCCGCTGCTCACGGTGGTGGATCTGTCGGCGCTGGAAGTGGAGATCAAGGTGCCCGAGAGTTTCGCGCACGAGCTGACGCCGGGCATGAATGCCGATCTGCAGGGCGATGGCCGTCACTGGCCGGGGACGGTCAGCGGCGTATCGCCCGAGGTGGTGGCGGGGCAGGTCACGGCACGGCTGCGCTTCGGCGCCGCTAAGCCCGCGGGATTGCGCCAGAATCAGCGCCTGTCAGTGCGCATACTGCTGGATCGGCGCGATGACGTGCTGATGGTGGAGCGCGGTGCGTTCATGGATCAGGACGGCGGCACGTCGGCCTACGTGGTCGACGGCAATGTCGCGCAGCGCCGGCCCGTACGGCTGGGCGCCTCCAGTCTGCAGAAAGTGGAGATACTCGACGGGCTCGCCGCCGGCGATCGCATCGTGATCTCCGGCAGCGATGTCTTCAATGGCGCCGAGCGCGTCATTTTGAGCCGTTAAACACCAGAGGCCAGCCATGCTCAAGATGAATCATCTGTCCAAGGTCTACCGCACCGAAGTGGTCGAGACTTACGCCCTGCGGGACTTCTCCATCCACGTGCGCGAGGCCGAGTTCGTGGCGGTGACCGGGCCTTCGGGTTCGGGCAAGACCACGTTTCTGACCATCGCCGGACTGCTGGAGGAATTCAGCGGCGGCGCCTATGCGCTCGACGGCATCGACGTGCGCGGCATGAACGACAATGCGCGCTCGCGGCTGCGCAACGAGAAGATCGGGTTCATCTTCCAGGCCTTCAATCTGATACCGGACCTGAACGTGGCCGATAACGTCGAGGTGCCGCTGCGTTACCGCGGCTTCGGCGCCGGCGAGCGACGGCGGCGCATTCAGCAGTCGCTGGAACGCGTGGGACTGGCATCGCGCGCGCGCCACTATCCGGCCGAGCTCTCCGGCGGCCAGCAGCAGCGCGTCGCCATCGCCCGCGCACTGGCCGGCACGCCGCGGCTGCTGCTGGCCGATGAACCCACCGGCAATCTGGATACGCAGATGGCGCGCGGCGTCATGGAACTGTTGGAGGAACTGCATCGCGACGGCGCCACCATCGTCATGGTTACGCACGACCCGGAACTGGCGGTGCGCGCGCAGCGCGAAGTGCACATCGTCGATGGCCAGGTGGTCGACCTGGCGATGCCTCCGCGGCTGGCGGCCGGCATGCGGGTGCGGCCATGAGCGACGGCATGTTCGGCTATTACTTCGGACTGGCCGTGCGCAGCCTGAAGCGCAACATGGTGCTGACCGCGCTCATGATCGCCGCCATCGGCGTCGGTATCGGCGCCTCGATGACCGTGCTGACGGTGTTCCGCGCTATGGCCGGGGATCCGATTCCGCACAAATCGCGGCAACTGTTCGTGCCGCAGATCGATAACTGGGGGCCGCTGGGGCGCGTGTTCGACAGCCCCGACCAGCTCGAGGATCAGATCAGCTACATCGATGCCATGGCGTTCATGAACGCGCACGCAGCACCGCACCAGACCGCAACCTACGCTGTGGGCTTCGCCGTGACGCCGGCCGATCCGCAACTGTTGCCGTTCAAGGTAGAGGCGCGGGCCACCTACAGCGATTTCTTCGGCATGTTCGAAGTTCCGTTCCGCTACGGCGGACCCTGGAGCGCGAGCGATGACCAGGCGCGCGCGCCGGTGGTGGTGATCAGCCGCGAACTCAACGACAAGCTGTTTGCCGGCGCCAACAGCGTCGGCCGCACCATCAAGCTGGACAACGAGGATTACCGCGTGATCGGCGTGCTGCAGCACTGGCAGCCGGCACCGCGCTTCTACGACCTGACCACCTCGCCGTTCGGCGAGAGCGAGCAGGTGTACCTGCCGTTCACCGTCGCCATCGAGCGGCAGATCAATACCTGGGGCAACATGAATTGCGCCAAGCGCAGCGATCCGGGCTGGCAGGGTGTGCTGGATTCCAACTGCATCTGGATACAGTTCTGGGCGGAGCTGCCGAGCGCGGCCGCGGCGCAGAACTATCGCCGCTGGCTCGACAACTACGCCGCCGAACAGCAGCGCAGCGGCCGCTTCGGCTGGCCGCCGCGCACGCAATTGCGCGATCTGCGCACCTGGCTGAAATACCGGCACGTGGTCAGCGATGAGGCACGCATCATGATGCTGGTGTCGTTCAGCTTCCTGTTCGTGTGCCTGCTCAACGCCATGGGGCTGATGCTGGCGAAATTCATGGGTCGCGCCGCCGACATCGGCGTGCGCCGCGCTCTGGGCGCCAACCGGCGCGCCATCCTGGCGCAATGCCTGATGGAAGCCGCGGTGGTGGGCGTGGCTGGTGGTGCCCTCGGCGTGGCGCTGACGGCGCTGGGTTTGCTGGGGCTGCGCGACGTGCTATCGCGGCAGGTGCTCGAGCTCACGCACATGGATCCCACCGGCGTCGGCATCGCCATGCTGACCGCGATTGCAGCCACCATAGTCGCGGCGCTTTATCCCACCTGGCGGGCGGCAGACATCCAGCCGGCCTGGCAACTGAAATCGCAATAAGAGGCCATCATGGAAATCCTCCCTATCCTGAGCGCCATGCGCCGCAACAAGGTCGGTGCCATCCTGGTGGCGGTGCAGATGGCCGTGACACTGGCGATCCTTTGCAATGCGCTGTTCATCATCCAGCAGCGGCTGGCGCTCAGTGCGCGCCCGTCGGGCGTCGACGAAGCCAATATCTTCACCCTCTGGAACCAGTGGGTGGGGCAGGAACAGGATCTCGCGGGCCTGACGCAGACCGACCTGGCCGCCCTGCGGGCATTGCCCGGCGTGATCGATGCCTATGTGACCAACTCCTACCCGCTGAGCAACAGCGGCTGGGCGGATGGCGTCAATCTGAAACCCGATCAGAAGCAGCCGACGGCCCACTTCGCGCAGTACTTCGGCGATGAGCACGCACTCGGCACCCTGGGCCTGAAACTCATCGCCGGGCGCAATTTCGCGCCCGCGGAAATCCTCGAGCATCATGAGAACGACCAGCCGGTGCCGCCGGTGGTGATCATCACGCGGGCGCTGGCGCAGACCCTGTTCCCGTCTGGCAACGCCCTCGGCCAGCCCATCTATATCAGCGGCGAGGACGCTCAGCCCACACGCATCATCGGCATCGTCGAGCAGCTGCAGGCGCCGTGGGTGACCGGCGGCAGCTGGGCCACCGGTTGGAACGAGAATTCGGCGCTCGAGCCTTATCGCTACCTGGTGCCCAGCTCCTGTTACGTGGTGCGCACGCGGCCCGGGCAGTTGAACGCGGTGATGCAGGCGGCGCAGCATAAGCTGGTAGCCCTGCACCGCGCGCGAGTGTTGGAGAAAGTGCGGCC
>DASXLF010000449.1:0-1670 GCA_036496405.1 Steroidobacteraceae bacterium
AAACGACCCTTTGGCAGGCGGACTTTCCACGGCGCCTCAGTTATACCCGCAATTGCAGCGGCAGGTGAACCCGGCCCGGCCACGCGTGTTACGAAAGAGCACACGACGTACCAATTTTGCGCAATTGCCACAACCTCTTCAGTTTCCAGTATCTTAACTTGACATATCCTCATCAGAGCTGACTATATTGTCGTATATACGAACATAAACACCGGAAAACAAGCAGCTTCAGATCGAGTTAAGCACTTACCCTCAAGTGAGTTACAGGCATTATCACCCGTGGCGTCAAAGTTGCACCTCCTGACCCAGCGCGGAGTGGTGTCGCTCCGCGCGATCAAGTAAATGGCCGCTGATCCGACGCGCCTGACGGCGCCGCCCACCTGGCGCGATGAACTGCCGACGCTGGCCGGGCGAGTGGTGACACTCCGCGAGCCGGCGCCGCTGGATCTCGGTCCGCTGGTCGATCTGCTGGCGCTGGGCGACGCGACGCATTTCGGCATCGACGATCCCGTCACCGACGTTGGCGTGCAGGAGTTCATCGAGCGGGCGCCGCGCGACCGCGCCAACGGCATCGCATTCAGCTACGTCATCACGCTGACCGCCTCTCGAACGGCGGTGGGCCTGGTGCAGGTGCGTCAACTGGATCCTGCGTTCGAGGCGGCCGAGTGGGAGTGCACCATCGCGCCGTCCGCGCGGGGCATGGGCATCTTCATGGATGCCGCGCGCCTGGTCGGATCGCTGGCGTTCGGCTCTGTCGGTGCGCATCGGCTGGAGGCGCGCGCGCCGGTGCAGAACGGTCGCGCCAACGGCGCCCTCCGCAAGCTGGGTGCGGTGCAGGAAGGCGTCCTCCGTCGCTCGGCTCGCCGCGGCGGCGAGTACGTGGACCAGGTTCTCTGGTCGCTGCTGAAGGAAGACTGGGGCGAGCATTGGGTGTCGACGGCGCCCCGCGTTCACTGATGGCTCCGCTCCCGCGCGCCGCTCGTCTCTACGTCATCGCCATCATCATCTGCGGCGTGGTGCTGTTCGCGGCCTGTCTGCCGTTCGCCAGATTCCATCAGCCGATTCTGTTCATCGCGCTGCTCCTGATCTCCTCGCTTTCAGCCGCGCTGAAAGTCACGCTGCCGTTGATGACGGGCGGTTCGACGATGTCGGTGTCGTACGCCGTGGACTTCGCCGCGCTGCTGCTGCTCGGTCCGCACGAGACGATGCTGGTGGCAGCCGGCAGCGCGTTCAGTCAGTGCCACATCAACAGCAAGGAAAACAACCCGCTGTATCGGACGCTGTTCAGCGTCGCGTCGCTGGTGATCACCGTGCAGGGGGCCGGGCTGGCCTTCCACCTGCTCGGCGGCACCTCGTCCGCGATGCCGTTCACGGACCTGGCGAAGCCGCTGGTCGGCGCGGCGACCGTCTACTTCCTGCTGAACACCGGGCTGGTGGCGACCGCAATTGCGTTGTCGAGCGAACAGTCGATCCTCACCACCTGGCACAACAACTTCCTGTGGAGCGCGCCCAGCTATTTCGTCGGCGCCGGGTCGGCGGCGCTGGCGGCATCGCTGCTCGAGCACGCCGGCTACTGGGTCGCCCCGTTCACCTTCGCGCCGCTCTACCTCACCTACCGGACCTACAAGGTTTACATGGGGAGGATCGACGACGAACAGCGCCACGTGCAG
>DASXLF010000450.1:0-1578 GCA_036496405.1 Steroidobacteraceae bacterium
GACCGACATACTGAAGGGCCGCATGAGCTTCGACGGCTTTGTCGTCGGCGATTGGAATGCGCAGGAGCAGATCCCGGGCTGCACCAAATACAGCTGCCCGGCAGCGTATCTGGCCGGCGTCGACATGCTGATGGCACCCGACAGCTGGCAGCAGCTGTACGACAATACCCTGGCTCAGGTGCGCTCTGGTGTCATTCCGCAGACTCGGGTCGACGATGCGGTGCGTCGCATATTGCGCGTCAAGACTCTGGCCGGAATGTTCCTGCGCGCCACGCCCTCGCAACGCGAAGATGCCGGCCACTTCGCAGTGCTCGGCAGCCCCGAGCATCGCGCGCTGGCGCGCGAAGCGGTGCGCAAGTCGCTGGTGCTGCTCAAGAACGAACACCGCACCCTGCCGCTCGATCCCTCATCGCGGGTGCTGGTAGCCGGCGCGGCCGCCGATGACATCGGCATCCAGGCCGGCGGCTGGACCATCGACTGGCAGGGGGACCACAATACCAATGCGGACTTTCCCGGTGGCACCTCCATCTTCGCCGGCATCCGCGCAGCGGTGACCGCGGCCGGCGGCACGGCGATCTTCAGTGCGGACGGTCAGTTCTCGAAACGCCCCGATGTCGCCATGGTCGTGTTCGGCGAGCGCCCGTACGCCGAATTCGACGGCGATCGTGAAACACTCGCCTATTCGCCCGATGATTCGCACGACCTGCAACTGCTGCGGCGTCTGCACCGCCAGCACATACCGGTCGTTGCCGTGTTCCTGTCCGGCCGGCCGATGTGGGTGAATCCGGAACTCAATGCCAGCGACGCCTTTGTGGCCGCATGGCTGCCGGGCAGCGAGGGCGCCGGCATCGCCGACGTACTGTTTCGCGCTGCCAGTGGCAAGGTGCCGTTCGACTTTACCGGCAGACTGGGCTTTTCCTGGCCGCAGACCGCCATGCCGGTAACCTTCCAATCGTCCGGGCCCGTCGACGGCGCGCTGTTCGCGCGCGGCTTCGGCCTCGACTACGAACATGCCGCGCACCTGCCACAACTGAGCGAACAGGCTCATATTCCGGCTGATCGCGCCGTGGCCGGCACTCTCTATCACGCGGCGCACGTCACCGCGCCCTGGTCGCTCTTTGTATCCGACGCCAGTGCCGAAGTGCGACTGACGACCTCGCAGCAAGTCAGTCCGCAAGGCGCCCTGACCGTGGCGCGGGATAGTGCCGGCGTCACCGCGACCTGGAATGGAGCGCAAAGCTCCATGGTGCGCATCGCCGGGCGGCAAGCCGATTTTCGGGCGCAGGCCGCGCGCGGCGAGCAGGTGGAAATGCGCTTTCGTGTCACGCAGGCGCCCAGCGGTCGGGTGCAACTCGGTGTGCGCTGCCTCGAGCCCTACGCGCGGCATCCCGCAACTTCCGCGGCGTCAAGCAATAGGCCAGTGCCGGATGCGGCGCTGTGTGGAGAGCCGGGCGGCGCCATGCTCGATTTCACGCGCGCGTTTCAGCAGGCGCCCACGGGCAAATGGACAACGCTGTCGTATTCGCTCTCGTGTTTTTCCGCACACCATGCCGATCTTTCCAATCTCGCCGCGCCGTT
>DASXLF010000451.1:0-11331 GCA_036496405.1 Steroidobacteraceae bacterium
GCCTGGATTCCCGCCGCGCTCGCCGGAATTCTAGTCAGTGCGGTATGGAATTATGTGACCACGAGCATCTTCACCTGGGCGAAGCCAGGACGGCGCAATTGACGATGACAAAGTGTCTGCCAGCGCCCGCTGCGGTCATAAGCCGGCTCGAATTTTGACCCTTAAGTGAAATGGCCGCGGCCCTCGGCGACCGCACCGCTAGAATCGACGCGTGCCGTTGTAATGTTCGAGGGGGCGGGATGATTCAAATTCTGAAATCACTGTTTGGCGACAATGTTCGCGAGCAGCCGAAGAAAAGCCGTACGCCGCAAGCCAAGCCGCGGTCAATGCATGCTGGCGCCGACTATCGCGCGGTATCGCTGGCGCCGGCGCTGGAGTGCTATGCAGCAGCGAAAAGCTTTCCAGGCAAACGTTACCTGCTGAGCGAAGCGCCGCGGCTGCCGCTGGCCAACTGCCCCACCCCGGCTAATTGTTCCTGCAAATTCCGCAAGCACGCCGATCGGCGCGACGGCGACCGGCGGCTGTTCGGTGAAATTGAAACCAATCGCTGGTATGCAGGTTCCGAGCGCCGCTTGCGTGGCGGCCGCAGGTCGCTGCCCAATTAAGCTGCCGCGAGACGGCGAACTATTTACCGCCGCCTAACCGTTCGCCGCCGGGCATCACGTCCCCTGGCAACACCGATCGGAATGGCTTGGCGTTGTTGCTGGTAACCGCGCGTCCGCCCTCGAGGGTCATGTCGACATCGAGCGCCAGCTTGACCGGTTGATTCTCCAGCTGTGCCGCATCGGGCTTGGGCACCGCCGCAACAGCATTGCGCCATGCCTTTTCAATCTCCAGCGTTGCGTTTACCAGCGGGATTCGCATGTTGGACCCGGTGGCTGCATCGGCCATGCCGACGCGCGGCGTGGCGCGAATGTGCATCTCCGCGCTGCCCGGACTGAATTCGATCAGCACTACCGGATTGATCCCGTAGAACGCATTCTTGGGAAGGGTCTCGCGCAAAAGCTTTGCCGCAACGCCGCTGATCGTGCATGCATAACCGAGCGAATAGCGCGACACATGCGCCTCGGGATCAAGTCCGGCATCGCGGCAGAGATCGCCGGCGCGGGCGTAATCCTGGGCCACGCCAGTGCCCAGGCCGACCTTGGCGCCGTAGTCGAGTTCGGCGCTCTTATCTCCCAGCTCCGTGGCGCGCGCAAAAAAATGCGCCGCGCTCGTCGGACTTTGCTGCACGCAAATACCTTCATCGAGCATGCGGCCGGTCACGAACGCCGACTGGTCATCGTTCAGCGTCACTTCGGGCTTCAGCAGCTTGACCGCGGCGTCGCAATCACCGCGCCGTACCGCGACCACGACCGGATGGGACGCCAGTATGGTCGCCGACGCTGACGGCAGCAGGCCGGCAGCAAGCGCGAGCGTGAGCGCGATCGCTATCAACCGCGGGTAGACCGGGGAGCCGGGTCTGATGGCACTGAGACTCATGTTCAACATTCCCTGTGGCAATTCAATTTGATGCCGGAGATAGGAATCGAACCTACGACCCGCGCATTACGAATGCGCTGCTCTACCAACTGAGCTACTCCGGCGGAAGGCCGCGTATGTTAAGCAGCCACACTGTAACGGGCAACGCTGGATCTCACAATTGAAGCCCGGATTGCGCAGGCCTCGGAATGGGCCCAGCCGCATGGTTCGCGAGTGCGTGTGGGCCTCGTTCAAACAGAGCGCGGCGTTCACGGCGGCGCGCCATGAACCGCGGTAACGCGGCGTCGATATCGCCATCGCGTGCAATCTCCTGTGCCAGCAGCACGCCGTCCTCGAGCGCCATGCCGACGCCGTCATCCAGGCGCTCAGCGCGGGCGCCAGCGGCGTCACCGATCAGCAGCACCCGGTCACGATGCGTGGGACCGGCAAGCTGCACCGCGTCCAGCGGCCGGTAGTTGATGCAATGCGCGTTCGTTGTCATAACGGTTTGACGGATCTCAGCCGCCATGCCGCCCCAGCCATTCAGGGCCCGGTGCAGCTGGCGCGGCTGATCCTCGGGCGCAATCCAAGGATTAGCCGGCGCCGGCTGCTGCAGCAGCAGGTACAGATGGGTGCGGGACAGCGGATGCAATGCCAGCCGGGCGTTGAGCGATTGGTAGATGTGCGTGCGCGCGAAGTCCCGCGGCCGTTCGGCGATGAGGCGGTAGACCACCTGGCCCGTCAGCGTAGGTTGGGGCGTATCCGGGAACAGCCGTTCCCGCACCTTCGAGTAGATGCCGTCGGCGCCCACCACCAGGCCGTACCGTTCGCGATGACCGTTGGTCAGTTTGACCTCGACGCCCCCCGGAACCAATGACAGCGTCTCCACGGTGGTGCCCAGGCGCACGTGGACGCCGGCGCCCAGAGTTTTCGCCGCCAGGAGCTTGTGCAACTCGGATCGCAGTATGCCCACCGTTGCGGCCGGAGCCGCCGCACATGCGATCGGCTCACCGGTGTGGTTGAAGTAGTCAGCGCCCTCCCAGCTGGCGCCGTGCCGCCTCACCTCGTCGAGCACGCCCAGACTCTGCATGGCACAAATGGCCGGCCCCGCCGCGGTGATGCCGCAGGCGTAGGCCGTCCAGCAAGGGTCAATCTCGAGCAGGTCGACTGCAAGACCAGCCCGGCGCAGAGAGATGGCGCAGGACATGCCGCCGACGCCACCGCCGACGACGAGCACCTGAGTGACAGCCAATGCACTACCTCCCGGCCGGTACGCATTCCCCGTCGTCAGCGCTCGCTACGCCGCCGCAGACGGATCACCAGATCGATACCGGCCACTTCCATGCCCGCTGGCGGCTCAGGCAGCCGGCTGAACTGCACATCCTGCAATTCCACGTCGCGCAGGGCGCCGGTGTGTTCATCCTGAAAATGATAATGCGGCCCCACATTGGAATCGAACCAGGCGCATTCGCCATCGACACTGAGTTGCCGGATGAGGCCCTGGGCGGCGAACAGATTCAGCGTGTTGTAGACCGTGGCCTTGGATACCCGGGCACCTTCGCGCCGCAGCGCTTCGGCCACCTGCTCGGCGGACAGATGCTGCGGGGCCGCCAGCAGGATGCTCGCGATGCGCAGGCGCTGTTCGGTGATGCGAATGCCGCAGGCCGCGAGCCGCGAGGCGACGCTGGCGCTGCCGGTTTCGCAGTCGGCAATGTTCGTGCCCATGGTTGGCAGTATAACGCCAGCGCCGCGGTGCCGGCCGGTCAGAGCGCCTTTCCGGCCCGCAGGCCGCGCGGCAACCCGAAAATGACCGTCTCCTCCGAGCCCTTAAGTTCAACCGGCAACTGGCCGCCCCAGCTGCGCAGGCGCTCGATCACCTGCAATACCAGCACTTCGGGGGCGGACGCCCCGGCCGTCACGCCGACCGTGTTCTTGCCGGCAAACCACTCGCGCTTCAGATCCTGCGGACCGTCCACCAGATAGCCGGCGGTGCCGTTGCGCTCCGCCAGCTCGCGCAACCGGTTGGAATTGGAACTGCTGCGCGAACCCACCACCACCAGCACATCGCACTCCGCCAGCAATTTCTTGACTGCATCCTGGCGGTTCTGGGTGGCGTAACAGATGTCTTCGCGCCGCGGCGCTTCCAGCGACGGAAATCGCTCGCGCAGCGCCGCCACGATCAGCGCCGTGTCGTCCACGGACAGCGTCGTTTGCGTGACGAACGCCAGCCGCGACGGATCGCGCACGGTTAGCTTCGTGACGTCCTCGATACCTTGAATGAGCGTAATGCTGCCGCCGCGGCTGCTGTCGAATCGCCCGAGGGTGCCTTCCACTTCCGGGTGACCGGCGTGGCCGATGAGGATCACCTCGCGCGCGTCGCGCGCAAAGCGCGCCACTTCCATGTGAACCTTCGTTACCAGCGGACAGGTGGCGTCGAACACCTGCAGCCCGCGCCGCACCGCCTCCTGCTCGACCGCGGTCGAGACCCCGTGCGCCGAGAACACCACCGTGCTGCCGTCGGGCACCTGCGCCAGCTCCTCGACGAATATCGCCCCCAGCTCGCGCAAGCGCTCCACCACGTGTCGATTGTGCACCACTTCGTGTCTGACATAGATCGGCGCCCCAAACATGTTCAGGGCACGCTCGACGATCTCGATGGCGCGATCAACGCCGGCGCAGAAGCCACGGGGGTTGGCAAGTACGATTCGCATGCCGGCAATTTTACCGGGCTTGGAGCAACGCGGCTTGGATTAATTTCTAGCCTGCATTGCCGGTCGAATCCTGCTGCCTCGAGCTCGAAAGCCAGGTGTCGAGCAGCAAAAGTGCCGCTCCGATGCAGATCGAGGAATCGGCGACGTTGAAGGCCGGAAAGTAATGCTCGCCCCAATGCGCATAGATGAAGTCGATCACATGCCCCAGGCGCAGCCTGTCGATGACGTTGCCGAGCGCGCCGCCCAGAATCAACGCCACCGCGCACGCCAGCACGGTGGTGCCGCGCTTGATGCGCCGCAGCCAAAACGCCAGCACCGCACTGACGATCAGCGCCAGCGCGGTGAACAACCAGCGCTGCCAGCCGGCGGCGTCCGCCAGAAAGCTGAAGGCCGCGCCGGAATTGTGCAGGCGTGTGATCACCAGTACCGGTAATACGGCGACGGATTGGTACAGGGCCAGACCTCGTTCAATGGCGAACTTGCTCAGCTGATCCAGCGCCACGACCGCCGCCGAGAGCCACAGGAAGTTCAGACTGCCGCGATCCGTCACTGAGGGCTCCATGACTGTCAACTGAACTGCCGCGACTCGCCTGGCATGGCCAGATTGCCGACGCATCGGGCGCACAACTCCGGATGTTCACTCGTGGCGCCAACGTCTGGCCGATGTTGCCAGCAGCGCACGCATTTAGGATCCGCAGCTACCCGCACGCGGATAAAGACACCGGGCAGGCTTGGTGCTCCGACGGCATCGTCCGACAACGGCTCTCCGGGCGCATGCACTACGGCCTGCGAGGTGATCATGAAGAAACGCAGCTCTTCACCCAGGGCGCTGAGCTGCCGATACTGAGCCGGCTCACACCAGATGGAGACCTCGGCATCCAGCGGCGCACCGATCATTCCAGCCACGCGCAGACGCTCGAGTTCGCGCGCCACATCGGCACGCAAGGCAATCAATGCCGGCCAGTCGATGTCCGACGCCGGTAATGCCGGCAGTTCGTGCCAGCCGCTCAGAAACACCGATTCAGGGCGCTTGCCGTGCAAGTGCCTCCACATTTCCTCCGCCGTGAAGGAAAGGATCGGCGCCAGCCAGCGCACGACGCTCTCGGCGATATGCCACAGCGCGGTCTGGGCCGAGCGGCGCGCGCGACTGCCGGCCGGCAGTGTGTAGAGCCGATCCTTGAGGATGTCCAGATACAGTCCGCCCAGATCGACGACGCAGAAGTTGTGGATCTTTTGATAGATCAGGTGAAAGGTGTAGTCGCGGTAGGCCGCGATAATTTCCTGCTGCAGGGTCTGCGTGCGCGCTATGGCCCAGCGATCGAGCGCTACCAGCTGCTCGGCGGGCAAGCCGTGCGAGGGCTGAAAATCATGCAGATTGCCGAGCAGGAAGCGCACGGTATTGCGCATGCGGCGATAGGAATCGCTCATGCGTTTCAGGATTTCCTGCGACAGGCTCATCTCGTTCGCATAATCGGTGGCGGCGACCCACAGTCGCAGCATGTCGGCCCCAAGGGTGCGGGTGATGTCCTGCGGCTCAATGCCATTGCCGAGCGACTTGGACATTTTGCGGCCCTGCTCATCGACGGTGAATCCGTGCGTGAGCACGCCGCGGTACGGCGCGCGCTCGTACAGTGCCTCCGACATCAGCAGTGAACTGTGAAACCAGCCCCGATGCTGATCCGAGCCCTCAAGATAAAGATCCACGGGCGCTTGAAAATCCGGGCGTAAGGCCGGCACGCATTCAAACGACAGACCCGAGTCCGCCCAGACATCCATGACATCCTCGAGCTTGTGATATTGCTCGGCTTCCGCGCCCAGCAGTTCCACGGGATCGAGCGCGAACCAGGCGTCGATGCCGCCGCTCTCGACCCGCGCGGCCACCTGCAGCAGCAGCTCCTGGGTGCGCGGATGCAATGCACCGGTTTGCTTATGCACGAACAGCGCCAGCGGCACGCCCCAGGTGCGTTGCCGCGAGATGCACCAGTCGGGCCGGTTGGCAATCATGGCGGTGATGCGCTGCTCGCCCCAGCCCGGCGTCCAGCGCACCTGTGCGATGTCGCGCAACGCATGCGCGCGCAGACCGCGCCGGTCCATGCTGATAAACCACTGCGGCGTGGCACGAAAGATCAGTGGCGTCTTATGTCGCCAGCAGTGCGGAAAGCTGTGCCGCAGGGGTGCCTGGCGCAGCAATGCGCCGCTGCGCTCCAGCTCCTGCACGATGACATCGTTGGCCTGCTCGATGCGCATTCCCCCTACCAACGGCGTGTCGGCGACGAAGCGGCCGTCCGGCCCCACCGGATTGACTACTGGCAGGCCATAGCTGATGCCCACCACGTAGTCTTCCTGGCCGTGCGCGGGCGCGGTGTGCACCGCCCCGGTGCCGGCTTCGAGCGTGACGTGCTCGCCGAGGATCACCGGCACCTGGCGATCCAGCCACGGGTGTTGCAGCTTCAAACCCTCGAGCACGCGTCCCGGAAATGTCCCCAGCGGCGCCTCGGTCTCGAGCGGGTAGCGCGCTAGGCTGGTGGGGGCGAGTTCGGCGGCCAGCACCAGCACTTCGCGCCTGCCGGCGCGTTGCACGGGGACCGCGATGTAACTGAATTCGTCGCGCACGGTGACGGCTTCATCCGCGGGCAAGGTCCAGGGCGTGGTGGTCCATATCACCACCGAGACCGCGCCGGCGATGCGTTCGGCATCGATGCCGGTGCGGCCGGCAAAGTCCGCCACATCGACCACACGAAATGCGACGTCAATGGCGGTGGAAGTCTTATCCTCGTATTCGACCTCCGCTTCGGCCAGCGCCGAACGGCAATCCAGGCACCAGTGCACCGGCTTTGCACCGCGGTACAGGTGTCCATTGGCAATGATCTTGCCCAATGCCCGGATCTGTTGCGCCTCGTAGCGAGGATCCATGGTGAGGTAGGGGTGATCCCAATCCCCGAAAATGCCCAGCCGCTTGAAGTCGATCCGCTGGCGTTCGATCTGCGCCATCGCGAATGCGCGACAGGCCGCCCGGAATCCGGCGGCATCGAGCTTCTGGCCCGGCCGGCCCTGCTTCTTCTCCACCGCCAGTTCAATCGGCAGACCATGGCAGTCCCAGCCAGGCACGTAAGGCGCATCAAAGCCGTCGAGCGTGCGTGACTTGACGACGATGTCCTTGAGAACTTTGTTGACCGCGTGACCGAGATGAATGGCGCCGTTGGCGTACGGCGGACCGTCGTGCAGCACGAATGACTTGCGTCCGGCAGAGTCCTGCCGGATGCGCTCGTAGATCCGCAGTTCGGCCCAGCGCTCCAGTTGCGCCGGCTCGCGGCCCGAGAGATCCGCCTTCATCGGAAAATCGGTCTGCAGCAGATTCAGCGTTCGCTTGTAGTCACTCACGCCAGCCACCCCGCCTCGGCGCCAAGAATGCGGCGCGCCTCGGCCGCATCACGATGCATCTGCACCACCATGGCATCCATCGATTCGAAGGTTTGCTCATCGCGCAGCAGCGCCACGAATTGCACTTCCAGTTCCAGGTCATACAGATCACCGTCGAAATCAAACAGGAACGCCTCCAGCACCGGCGGCCCGCCGCCGGCCATGGGCCGAGTGCCCAGGCTGGCCACTGCCGGCCAGGGCTCGCGGATGGTGCCGGCACCGCGCACCCATACCGCAAAGACGCCCGACAGCGGCACCCGCCGCCGTTTGACGGCGATGTTGGCGGTGGGAAAGCCGAGCGTGCGGCCCAGTTGCGCCCCATGGCGCACGCGTCCGCGCATGCTATAGGGCCGGCCCAGCAGCCGCTGCGCTGTGACGAAGTCGCCGATGGCGACCGCCTGCCGGATCCTGCCGCTGCTGACGCGCTCGCCGCGGCTCTGCACGGGCGCCAGAACGTCAAAGGCGAATCCATAGTTCGGCGCGCGCTCGGCGCACCACTGGGCGTTGGCCTCACCGCCGCGACCGAAGCGGAAGTCGTGGCCAACCACGACCACGCGCGCTCGCGCGGCCTGCAGTAGTTCCATGAACTGCGACGCTGACAGGGAACGCAGTGGCTTGCTGAAATGCAGCAGACACAGGGTATCGAGACCGCTGTAGCCGAGAATTCGCCAACGCTCGCGAAAATTGGTCAGCCGTGCCGGCGGATCGGCCGGCTGCAGATACTCGCGCGGCAGCGGCTCGAAGCTCAGCATCACGCACGGCAGCTGCCGCTGCGCGCCATGCTGGAGCAGCCTCTCGATCAGCGCCTGATGGCCCAGATGCAGGCCATCAAAGCTGCCGATGGTGACGACGCAATCGCGAGGCTGAATGGTTTCTAGTCGGCGGGTGAGCTGCATGGTCCTTAAAACTGGGCGAAAGCCGGGGCGCCGCCGGCATCCGGCCTCACATCGGCTCAACGCGTTGAATTATAGCCACAACAGCGCTGTTGGCTGTGCCGCGTTCGCGCGCTACCAATTGACAACAATCAGGGCCCTGTCCAAACTGCGGGATTCCATACCGGCGGAGCGAGAGCGTGGCGAACACCAAATCGGCGGAAAAAGCGGCGCGTCAGGCCGAAAAGCATCGCGCACATAATGTCACCCTGCGCTCGCGCATGCGTACCGCCATCCGTCACGTGGTCGATGCCGTGGCCAAGGGCAGCAAGGAAGAGGCCGCCACCAGCTATCGCGCCGCGGTGCCCCTGATCGACACCCTGGTCAACAAGCGCATCATCCACCGCAATCAGGCCAATCGGCATAAGAGCCGTCTGGCCGCGCGGGTCAAGGCCCTGTCGCGCTAACGCCCGCCGCCGGCCTCGTAATCCTCGAGCGAGAGCAGCAGCGACAGCCGCTCGTCCCCGCGCGCCACCTCGCGCCAGTGGCGGCCTTCCGGCCACGGTTCCAGCGCCCCGGCCAAGGCCCAGAACAAATTCAATGACGAGGCCACGCCGGCGCGCTTGAGCTGGGCAAAGGCGCGGATGGCGCCCCGGCGACGCAATTGCTCGGCATCGTAGATGCCGATCTGCGCCAGCAGCTGTTCCGAACGTGCGCCGAGATTGCGCAGATCACGGATGCGCAACCGCAGCTTACCCGCGGCGATTCGCGCTCGGACTTTGCTGTTGCGCATGGGGCCATTTTGGCCCAACGCGGGCTAACGCGCAGCGGGGCGCTGCTCGAGGAATTGCATCAGCGCGTCGGCCAGCTCGCGCGTACCGCGATTGGTCGCTGCCGAGATCAGAAAGCGCGGACCGCGATAGCGCAAGCGCCGGACGATGTCGTCGGCCCTGGCTTGAGCCTCCTCGTCAGGCATCAGGTCACGCTTGTTGATCACCAGCCAGCGCGGCTTGGCCGCGAGCTTGACATCGAACTGCTTGAGTTCGCGAATGATCGCGCGGGCGTCGCGCACCGGATCGGCCTCGGGGTCTGGAGGCAGTAGATCGACGATGTGCAGCAATACGCGCGTGCGCTGCAGATGCTTAAGAAAGCGTATGCCCAGTCCGGCGCCACCGGCGGCACCCTCGATCAGACCGGGAATATCGGCCATCAGAAAACTACGTTGCTGGCCGCAGTAGACCACACCGAGATTGGGGTACAGGGTGGTAAACGGATAGTCGGCTACTTTGGGCCGAGCGGAGGACAAGGCGCGGATCAGCGTCGACTTGCCAGCATTTGGCAAGCCCAGCAGGCCCACATCGGCGATCAACTTCAGTTCCAGCGTAAGCGTGCGTCGCTCGCCAGGCAGTCCGGGACCGAACTGGCGCGGCGCACGATTGGTGCTGGATTTAAAGCGCGTGTTGCCCCAGCCGCCCTTGCCGCCTTGCGCGACCTTGAATTCCTGGCCGGCCGCAGCCAGGTCAGCCAGCTGCTCGCCGGTATCGGCATCCGCCACCACGGTACCCACCGGTACCGCGATATATAGATCCTCACCACCTCGGCCGGTGCAGTCGTTGCCCGATCCGCCTTCGCCCGACCGGGCCTTGTAGGTCCGTTCGATACGAAAATCCGCCAGCGTGTTGATGCCCTCGCCGGCGCGCAACCAGACACTGCCACCCAGGCCGCCGTCGCCCCCATCGGGACCACCAAAGGGAGCAAATTTCTCGCGCCGAAAACTCACGCAGCCGCGCCCGCCGTTACCGGCCTGCACCTTGAGCTTGGCCTCGTCGACAAATTTCATGGCATTACACGGATAAAAGAAAACCCCGGTCTGGCCGGGGTTTTCATGATCGCGTCACCGGTTTATCGCGGTTCAGGTCGACTCGGGCAGCACGCTGACATACATGCGCTGCTCGGCGCCCTTGATCTGGAATTGCACCCGGCCGGTGGCTACCGCATACAAGGTGTGGTCGGTGCCGACGCCGACGTTTTCGCCGGCACGCATCTTGGTGCCGCGCTGACGCACCAGGATGTTGCCCGCCAGCACCTGTTCGCCGCCGAAGCGCTTGACGCCCAAGCGCTTGCTATGGGAATCGCGGCCATTGCGCGTACTGCCGCCCGCCTTCTTATGTGCCATGAATTCGCTCCAGATACCCGTCGACTAAAACCGCGACCTGCCTCAAGGGGCACTGATCTCCAACACGCGCACCTGCGTAAACTCCTGCCGGTGGGTCTTCTGCCGCATATAGTGCTTGCGCCGCCGGAATTTAACGATGGTCACCTTGTCGCCCTTGGCATGCTTTTCGACCGTCGCGGTCACCTTGCTACCCGCCAGCAACGGCGCGCCGAGCTGGACCACGTCGCCATCGGCGATGAGCAGTACTTCATTGAACTCCACGGTGGCACCGAGTTCCGCGCTGAGCTTTTCAATGCGCAGAACTCCGCCCTTCTCGACCCGATACTGTTTGCCGCCCGTGGCGATGACCGCGTACATTGTCAGAAACTCCGTGTATATCGCCGCCCCAGGACTGGGCACCGCACGGTCTCATCACACCGGCGGGGCGCACAGGGAGTGCGAAAAGGTCGCGCATTCTAACGATGCGAGGCCGGCGGGTCAAACAGCGTATTCTCTTGGAGAAACAGACAGTTGAGCATCGATCCCGGCAGCCGTGAGGCGCTTCAGAAAATCCGTGCGTTGGTGCAGGGGGAATTGCACGCGGTCGATGAGGCCATACGCAAGGGCTTCCACAGCGCCGTGCCGCTGGTCGATCAGGTCGCCGAGCACATTATTGATGGCGGCGGTAAACGCCTGCGGCCGCTGCTGGTAG
>DASXLF010000452.1:0-1540 GCA_036496405.1 Steroidobacteraceae bacterium
GCCGCCTACCTGGACAGCTGGCTGCAGGTGCTGCGCCACGACCGCACGGCGATCTTCACCGCCGCCAGGCACGCTGACGCCGCTTTCGAATTCATCCTCGCCCGGGAAATGCCATCGCTGGACGCACTACCAGCGCTGCCATCGGAGGGTTGATCGGATACATGGCGAGCGGCTGAGCGCACGCGCCCGCGGGCGCCCGGGCAAGCTCACCGGCATCGCTCGCGAGGACAGGCCGCGAGCGGTAGGAGCCGCGGGGGCCCGCCTTGCCGCCTGCTGCCCGCGCAGAACAACTTCGATCCTGACAGCCCTTCTGATCGGCGCCAGACCTGGCGCACCGATCAGAACCGTTCGAAGTCGAACTCGTGTTCGCGCAGCAGTTGCCGCTGACGCTTGAGCCAGCGTTTGGTCGCCGTCGGATCTGCCAGCATGCGCATGTCGCGCTGCTGCTGGTTCAGCTCGCAGCGCACCTGCCGCGCGTTGTGCTCGAGCAACTCGCCCAGCTTGCGCGGGTTCAGTCCCCACCCGGCTTCCAGCCCGAAGTCGATCCGGAACCCCATCTCGACGCGCTCGACCTCCGCTCTCAGTTCCCCCAGTTGCTCGTTCAGCACCTTGTTGTAGTGCTTCAATCTCTGGGCGCTGGCATTCGCGATGTGGCCTGCGTCGATCTGCTCGATCTGCAACTGCAGCTCCAGCAACGTGAGCAGATCATTGGCCGCATAGGCCTGGTTCACCTTCTGCATGAGCACGGTCTTGACTTCGCGCTGTCGTGTATCGGTCTCGCGGTCGGGGTGCAAGGCACTGGCGAGCTTGCGGAAGATCTCACGCACGGATTGCGTGGCCTCCTGCGCCTCGGCTTCGCGCCGCTGCTGCGCGGCGTTCTTGCGACGCCGCGCGGCCTGGTCGTCGCGTTCGGACTCCTCGGCCGCCTCTCGCTCCCTCAGCCCTTGCTGCATGCGCTCGAACAGATCGGCATGCGTATCGATTCCCTCGTCGTCGCCCAGGTCCAGGCCGGTCACGGCTTCCGTCATGTCCTTCATGGCCCGCACCATCTGCTGCCGCTCGGTGTCGAAGTCGACCTCGGCGTGCTTGGCGAACAGCGCCTTCAGCTCTTCATCGTCGTCGCGCGCATGCAGCAGTGCGCCCGCGGTGTCGCACACCAACTCGCTCAGCGTGTCGCGCTCCGCCTTGGTCCATCCGCGAAGGCCCAGAAGTTCATCCAGCGCAAAGACCCATCGCCGTCGTGCGGCCATCAGCTCACTCTCCAGTGGCAGCAGCACCTGGGCATGGGCTTGACGGTACAAGCCGATGTTGTCGTGCCACGCCGCCAGGGTCTGGCGCGCCTGCTCGATCTGTCGGATCAGCGTGTTGAACCGCTTCTGCTGCGGCGTCAACGTCGGGCCGGCCTGGCCGGCAGAGATTTGCAGGGTATTGCGGGACATGGGCCAGTCTCAGGGCGAAGGCGCCATTGTCGATGACCCATCTCCCACGAACGTTGCGAAACGAAACGCGCAAAGCCGGGAACGGCAACGCCCGCCCTCGC
>DASXLF010000453.1:0-1646 GCA_036496405.1 Steroidobacteraceae bacterium
CCTGAGGGTCCAACTCGGGTGATCGCGGCGGCAGCGGCAGCAGCGAGATGTTGACTGGCACCCGGTCCCCTTCCCCTGCCCCTGTGTCAGAGCAGTTGCCGCGCGGATAGGATCGGAACCTTTGGGGGCGCGGATAGCAGAAAGTGGCTCGATACGGACAAGCGTACAAAGATCGGATAGTGGCGAGGCTGTTACCGCCGGAGAGTTCGGCGATCGACTTGGTGTCGCGTGACGTGGGGATCAGCGTGGCGACGCTGGAACGCTGGCGGGCGGATGCCTTGGCCAGTGGATCCCCCGCCGGCAGCCCGCGTTGGACAGCAGCGGCGCGGCTGCAAGCGGTGATCGTCACAGCAGCAATGGATGAGGCGACGCGCAGCGCCTGGTGCCGCGAGCAAGGGCTGTACCCGGCGGAGCTGGATGCCTGGAAGCGGGATGCGATCGCCGGCCTCGGCGAGCCGCGGGCGGCCAGTGCTGTGGAAGCTCGGCAGGACCGTCGGCGGGTCAAGGAGTTGGAGCGGGAGCTCCATCGCAAGGACAAGGCATTGGCCGAAACGGCCGCCTTGCTTGTGCTGTCAAAAAAACTCGCGGCGGTCTTCCACGAAGGCGAGGACGCATGACCCGCCTGGAAGACCGCCAGATCCTGGTGCGCGACATCGAACAGGCCTGCGCAGAAGGCGCCCGGCTCGCTCCAACCTGTGCTCTGGCCGGCATCGACGCCCGCACGCTGCGACGCTGGAAGGCCGGTGATGGTTTGCAGCAGGGTGATCGGCGGCCGGAGGCTGATCGCCCTGTCCCATCGCATGCTTTGAGCGAGGCCGAACGGGCCCGGATCATCGAGATTGCCAATGAACCGCGCTTCGCCGAGACGCCGCCGGCACGGATTGTCCCGGCACTGGCCGACGAGGGTATCTACATTGCCAGTGAGACTAGCTTCCATCGCGTGCTGCGCGCGCATGGTCAGATGAACCGCCGGGGACGGGCCCAGCCGCCGCGGACGTCGCGCCCGCCGACCACGCACATTGCCACCGGTCCCGGCGACGTCTGGTGCTGGGACGTGACGTTCCTGCCGGCGCAAATCCAGGGACGCTGGTTCTATTTCTACCTGATCCTGGACCTCTACAGCCGCAAGATCGTCGGCTTTGAGGTGCACGACACTGACAGTGCCGAGCACGCCGCACATCTGGCCAGGCGAACGGCGCTCGCTGAGCGGGTGCATGTGATGCCGGTGCGCCCGGTGCTGCACGGCGACAACGGCGCTACCCTGAAGGCAACAACCGTGCTGGCCATGCTGCATTGGCTCGGCATCAAGCCATCCTACTCGCGTCCACGGGTGAGCGATGACAACGCCTTCGCCGAGGCGCTGTTCCGCACTGCCAAGTATCGGCCGGAGTTTCCGATCAAGGGGTTCGCCGATCTGCACACCGCCAGGCAATGGGCGATGCGCTTCGTCCACTGGTACAACGAAGAACATCGCCATAGTTGCATCCGCTACGTCACCCCGGCGCAGCGTCATGCCGGACAGGATGGTGCCGTGCTCGCCGCTCGCCACGTGGTCTACCAAGACGCGCGCTCACGCAACCCGCAACGTTGGAGCGGGCAAACCCGCAACTGGAAACCGGTCGGCGCCGTCACCCTCAATCCGGAGC
>DASXLF010000454.1:0-3107 GCA_036496405.1 Steroidobacteraceae bacterium
GGCCGTGTACGAAAAGGCGTTCGCGCGCGCTGCCAAGGCCGCAGCGCCCGCGCAGCCGGTGTCGTACAAACGCTGGCGGCCGGTTGTCGGCATTGTGGCCGCTATTCTCGCCGCGCTGGTGCTGTGGCGCATTCTTGCACCCGGCCAGACCCACGCGCCGAAGCAGCCACCGGCGCCCGTGCGGGTCGCCACCGCGCAAACCCGCACGGTGGTGATCCAGGAACACACGGTCGGCACCATCGTCCCCAACGCGACGGTTCAGGTCACGGCGCAAGTTGGCGGGCAACTGGTCGCCACACACTTCAAGGAAGGCGACTTCGTCCGCAAAGGCGATCTTTTGTTTGAATTGGATCCGCGACCCTTCCAGGCCGCGCTCGCGCAAGCCAGTGCGATGCAGGCGCGCGATCAGGCCTCGCTGGTCAGCGCGCACAACGATGCCATCCGGTACGCCGCGCTGGCGCAACAGGGCGCCGCATCGAAGAGCCAGGCCGATCAGTTCACCGCGCAGGCAAAAGCGCTGGAAGCAACGGTCGCCGCGGACAAGGCCAACGCGCAGACAGCGCGGCTCAATCTGATCTACAGCCAGATTCACTCACCCGTGGACGGCAAGACCGGCCCCATCCTTGTGCAGCAGGGAAACCTGATCGCCGCCAACGGTACCAATCCGCTGGTGACGATCATGCAGATTCATCCGGTGAAGGTTTCGTTCTTCCTGCCGCAAACCGATCTGCCGCGCATTCAGCAGCGCTTGGCCGCGAACAATATGACGGTGACCATCCACACGCGGGGTCAGGGCGGCAGTATACGCACCGCGCCGGTCGATTTCGTGAGCAACGCGGTGAGCAACCAAACCGGCACAATCGAGCTGCGCGCCACCTTCCCCAATCTCGACAATGTGCTGGTTCCCGGGCAGCTCACCGATGTCAGCGTGTCGCTTGGACAGCTGAACAATGCCGTCGTGGTGCCGCACGATGCCGTCAATCTGGGGCCGAACAGCTCGTTCGTCTGGTTGGTGAACAACAAATCCACCGCGCAGATGGTGAATGTGAATCTGCTGAACGATGACGGCACCACCGCCGCGATTTCCGGTCCGGTGAAGCCGGGCGATCGCGTGATTACCGACGGCGCGCTTCGCGTCGTGCAGGGCGGCAAGGTTCATGTGGCGCAGGGGCATGCCGGTCAGGCCTCGCACGCAGCGAGCCAGGCCCCTGCCGGCGCGCAATGAATATTTCCGGGCCGTTCATCCGCAATCCCGTCATGACGACGCTGCTCATGGCGGCGCTGCTGATATTCGGCGCATTCGGCTACTCCACCTTGCCGGTCAGCGAACTGCCGAACGTCGACTTCCCGACCATTCAGGTGTCGGCAAGCCTGCCCGGCGCAGACCCGCAGACCATGGCGTCGTCCGTCGCCACGCCGCTGGAAAACCAGTTCTCCACGATTGCCGGCATCAGCTCGATGAACTCCACGAGCGCGCAGGGCTCCACCAGCATCACCATTCAGTTCGACCTTGACCGCAGCATCGATGGCGCGGCGGAGGACGTGCAGACGGCGATACAGGCCGCCTCGCGGCAGCTGCCAACGAACATGCCGAACCCGCCGACGTTGCGGAAAGTGAACCCGTCGGATTCGCCGGTGATCTATCTGGCGATGCAGTCGCCCACCATGCCGCTCTACCAGCTGGACAAGTATGCCGAGAATTTGCTGGCGCGGCAGCTCTCCACCCTGAACGGCGTGGCGCAGGTCAATGTGTATGGATCGCAGATCTATGCGGCGCGCATCCAGGTCGATCCCTATGCGCTGGCGGCGCGTGGCATCGGCATCGACCAGGTGGCGAACGCCATCCGGAGCGCCAACGTCAACCAGGCAACCGGACAGCTGAACGGGCCGACTCAGGCAACGCTCATTCACACCTACGGCCAGCTTGAAGATGCGGCCGCCTACAACAACCAGATCATCGCCTATCAGAACGGCGCACCGGTGCGCATCAAGGATGTCGGCCGGACGATCGACAGTGTGGAAAACAACCTCGTCGCCAGCTGGTACAACAATCAGCGCGCCATCGTGCTCGCGATCCAGCGGCAACCGGGGTCGAACACCATCAAGGTGGTGGACGAAATCAAGCGGGTCATTCCGAAGTTCATGGAGAGCCTGCCGAAATCGGTGTCCTTGAACGTCATCTATGACCGCAGCGTCTCCATTCGCGGCTCGGTGTCGGATGTGCAGACTACACTGCTGATCGCCGCCGTGCTGGTGGTGATGGTCATTTTCCTTTTCCTGCGCACCCTTTCTGCCACTCTGATTCCATCTGTGGCGCTGCCGCTGGCCGTGGTCGGCACCTTTGCCGGCATGGCGTTTCTCGGCTTCAGCCTCGACAACCTTTCCTTGATGGCGCTGACCCTGTCGGTGGGCTTTGTCGTGGACGATGCCATCGTGATGCTGGAAAACATCGTTCGCCATGTTGAAGAAGGCGAGAAGCCGTACGATGCCGCACTAAGGGGCTCCGGCGAAATCGGCTTCACCATTCTATCGATGACGGTGTCGCTGGCGGCCGTGTTCATCCCCATTGTTTTCATGGGCGGGATAGTCGGCCGTCTGCTGCACGAATTTGCCGTCACCATCGTGCTTGCGATTCTGGTTTCCGGCGTGGTTTCCGTCACGCTGACGCCTATGCTGTGCAGCCGCTTCATCCGCCCGGGGAAAAGCGCCCATCACGGCAAGTTCTACGAGTGGTCCGAACGCGCCTTCGACAGGGTGCAGGGCTATTACGACCGCTCGCTGCACTGGAGCGTGGATCACAAACCGCTGGTTTTCGCCGTCTTCGTTGCCAGTCTCGTCGCCACGGTGCTGATGGCCATGGTGTCCAAAACCGATTTCATTCCCAGCGAAGACACCGGGCAGATCCGCGCGCAAACGCAAGCCGCAGATCGCACTTCTTTCGGCAAGATGGTGCAGTATCAGCAAGCGGCCGCGAACATCGCCGCCAAGGACAAGAACGTGAAGGCGGTGATGTCGTTCGTGGGCGGCGGTGGCTCGCGTTCCGGCGTGAACACCGGAACGCTGTTGTTCACGCTCGGCCCACGCAGCAGCCGCAGCCTTTCGGCGGA
>DASXLF010000455.1:0-1822 GCA_036496405.1 Steroidobacteraceae bacterium
GCAAATCGAAGTCACTAGCATTATCGCCATAGCACATTCGGCGCGGGGCTGCACCCGAGAATCGAAACGGCTCCGGTTATCCCTGTGGCGCCGTAGATGCCATGGGGCGATGGGCGTGCATCCGGTAGGTTTGGGTTTGCACACCACTCGAACCATCGGAGACGTCAGATGCATACATCCAACGTGCGCACGCCCATCGCGGGCCATATTGGCACGATTTTCGTTTCAGTCGAACTGAGCCAAAAGGTCTGGCTGGTGACCCTGCATAGCCCCGACAAGGATCGGATGTCGCGGCACAAGGTTGAGGCCGGCGACAGCGCCGGCCTGCTGTGGCTGCTCGAGCGTGTTCGCGAGCGGGCAGGTCGGAAGCTCGGGACGGTGCCGGGCGTGAAGAGCTGCTACGAGGCGGGCTACGACGGATTTTGGCTGCACCGGCTTCTGCAGGCCAAGGGGATTGAGAACTACGTGTTCGACCCTGCGAGCATCGCGGTGGAGCAGCGCAGCCGGCGGGCCAAGAGTGACCGGATCGACGGTGAGCAGCTCGTGCGCACGCTGATGGCGTATCTTCGGGGCGAGCCGCGCGTCGTGCGGATCGTACGGGTGCCGAGCCCTGATCAGGAGGACGCACGGCGGGCGTCGCGGGAGCGGGATCGGCTGGTCGGGGAGCAGACCGGACACACCAACCGGATCAAGTCGCTGCTGCGGCTGCACGGCTTTGCGGTGGGCAATCCGCGTCGGCGGGACTGGCTGAAGTGGCTGGCCGGGCAGCGGGATTGGCAAGGCCAGCCGGTACCGCCGCAGATCTTGGCCGAGATCGAGCGCCAACACGCGCGGCTGATGCTGATACGCGAGCAGCTGGCGGCGCTCGAGAAGGCGCCCGCCCAGGCGCAGCCGACGCCGGCGGTCGTCGAGATGGGCCGCCGACAGGAGATGCTGTTCCGGCTCAAGAGCCTCGGGCCGGCGTTCACCACCTCGCTGACCGGCGAGGTGTTCTACAAGGACTTCAAGAACAGACGCCAGGTTGGCAGCTATGTTGGGCTGGCACCCAGTCCCTGGAAGAGTGGCGGGATCGACCGCGAGCAGGGGATCAGCAAAGCGGGCAACCCGCGCGCCCGCCAGAAGGCGATCGAGCTCGCCTGGCTGTGGGTGCGTCACCAGCCCGACAGCGCGCTCACCCACTGGTTCCGTGAGCGCACCGCCAAGGTCACCAAGCGGGTCAAGCGCATCGCCATCGTCGCCTTGGCGCGCAAGCTGATGGTGGCGCTCTGGCGCTTCCTCACCACCGGGCTGGTGCCGACCGGCGCCAAGCTCAAGCCCGTGACGGCGTAAACCTTAAACCAACGCGTCCGCGCCGCGACCGTCGTCGCGGTCAGCGCGGGATGGATGATGACCGTGCCACCCTTGGGCCAACCACCAAGCCGATTTGTAGATGGGTCTCATCCTCGTGGCTTCCTCACCGCAAGCATGCGGGATGTGGGTACGGATCAGCGCGATCCGACCGGATATGAGGTGATGCAGTGATCTGCTGCATAAATCGCCGGAAGCCAGTCCCAGCGCTCGTCGACCGCGGCGGCACGCTGCGCTACGCATGGCTCCGCGCGCCGCCGCGCTCGACGAGCTTCCGCAACAAAGCTCAAGCCGATGGACGCTTGACTCCAAAGGCCCCATATGAGGGTGGGCAAAATCGCCTGCACTCCTATCTCCGCGTGGGCAAAGGCGCAGCGGCGATTTTGCCCACGCGGAACGTCAGTGCCATGCGCCTTTGCCCACCCTACGAGTCCTATTCATGCGGAGCCGAGCGGCCGCAGCTCGATCAGATCGG
>DASXLF010000456.1:0-27533 GCA_036496405.1 Steroidobacteraceae bacterium
CCGCGGACAACAGCGTGGCGTTGTCCTGGCTCGAGAACAGCATCACCAGGTCATTGCGCACCGCCGGCTCATTGTTCTTGAGCAGCTCCAACATGCCGGCATCGCGCGTCATGGCTTCCACCATGACCTGCAGGTAGCGCGCGCTACCTTCGCCGCCGAAGTTCACCACGAAGGCGGGATCGTATTTGTAGTACAGCGCCGCCGAATGCGGCGCCGCGGGCTTGTCGCCGGCAGCCGCGGTGGCGGCATCCGCCTTGGGCTTGAAGGCGAGCCAGCCGCCGACACCGCCGCCGGCTACCAGCACCGCGACGATGATAAAGATCAGCTTTCCCTTGCCCTTCTTCTTCGGCGCGTCCGATTTCTCGGTGCCCGTGGAATCCAGTTTTGCAGCTTCAGACGCCATGTTCAGTTTCGCTTTCGGAAAATGTCAGGAATGTTAGATTGACTATTGCGGAGCAAGCGCTGTGCCAGCGGCAGACACGTGCAGCGCCAGAATTCTGTCGTTGTCCGCTCCGCTCAGGCGTATTCATCGATCAATCCCACGGCGCGCGCCGGTCCGGCGGCAGCCGCAGCCTCGGGCGCGGCACTGAACACGCCGTGCGCGCGGGCGCTGAATGACTGTGACGCCGATCGCGATTCGCCCTGCACCTGCGCCTGACCCAGGGTCAGGCCACCATGCGCCAGCATGCTGCGCAAGGTCGGCATCGCCTGTTCCAACGCACTGCGCGTTTCCGCGTGTGCGGCCACGAAACTGACGTTGATCTGCGAGGCCTGCACGTCGATATGAACTTCGACCGGACCGAGGTGCTCCGGCGACAGGCGCAGCGTTGCGTTCTGCACGTTGGCCGCGGCAAACAGCTGCACTTGCGCCGCCACGGCGCGCGGCCAATTCTGGTCGGAGACCGGCACCGGAATGGAATGCTGCACGCCGCCGGATTGCACGGTGGCGCTCGGCAAGCCGCGCACCAAGCCGGCAAGTGCCGACAGATCAGCGCTCGGCACGGTACCGGGCGTGCTGCCCTGATCGCTGCCCGCCGCGGAGTTGCCGTTGTCGGGCTGTGCGTTGGAATTGAGTCCCGAATCCGAGATGGACGCCGTCGACTCCGCAATCGCGCTCATCGCCGTGGTCGCTGCAGTTGCCGCAATCGCAGCCGCCGCGCCGCTCGCGGCCACGGCCCCGGGTACGGCGGCAACCGCGGTCGCGATCGAAGATGCGGCGACGCTGCTGGGCGCGACACCCGGCGTCGAGTTCGTCAAAGGCATTGCGGAAGCCGCCTCGAGCGCGGCCGAGGCGTCGTCGGATGAATTGCTGCCGATGGAGTCCTCGCTGGCATTCGAGACGTCGGGCGGTAGCGCCTGCACCAGCAGCCACATGGGCATCGCCATGACTTGGCCGGCACCGGCATTGACCTCATCGCTGGCGGCAGTGCGGTGGCCGGCACTGCGGGTGCCGCCACTACCGTCATTTCTGCCGGGCTTGGCCGTGCCGCCGGCAACGGCAGGCGCGGTCGTTGTAGCGTCCGCACTGCCGGTCGTAACGGTCAACGGCGTCGGCGCTTGGGTTTGCGTTTGCGCGCTGGCCGCGTCGGCCGGCGTCGGGGCCTGCGCGGCCGCAGCGGCAGCCGCCGTAGTAGCGCGCGCTGGGGTCGCGGAGACTGGCGCGGCCGCGGCGGCACTTCCATCGGCATTGCTGGCACCGGCGGTGCTCGCCGCGGCAACCAGGGACGCCGCCGATGTGCCGGCGTTGGCGGACGAAGCGGCCCCGGACTGAGGGGCAGCCGGCGCGGGGGACTGCGATGCCGGTGCGTTGCCCGATGCATCGGTGCCCGCGTCGCTGCCTGGATTCGTTGGCGCTGCGCTTGGCGCTGCGGCACTGCTCGAGCCCACCAGCAAACTGGAAAACTGATCGCTGTCTGCCGCCGCGCCAGTGGCGGATGGCGCGGCACTGCGCGCCGCCGTCGCGCTCGCGGCCGCGCTGCCGGTCGCTGCCGCCCTCACAGCGCACCGCGCTGGCGCTGCGCGCGCTCATCGACCTCGCGCTGAATGCGGCGGTCTTCGGCCGTTCGATCTTCCGACTGCGCGGTGGCGATCACCTTGCCCACGGCGCTCTTGCGGGCGGCGGCCTGGAACCACAGTTCGCGCTCGCGCTGACATTCGGCAGTCAGTTGCTCGACTACGGCCTGCTGGGCCTGCACGGCCTCGCTCAGTCGGGCGATGAAAGTCTGATAGTCGCGCATACCCGATACTTCCATGCCAGCCTTGGCCCGCTGTTCGAACATGGCGCGGTACTCATCCAGGTAGCGCTGCAGTTCGCTGCAGCGGCCTTGCGCTTCGCTCAGGCGGCTTTGCACGCCCGCGACACGCAGAGCGCTCTCGCGCTCCAATTCATTCATGAGTTGCCCGACCGGCTGCAGGCGTTTCGATCGCTTCACTTCATACTCCCGCCGGCGCCTCCGCCATGGTCAGCGCCAGCTGCGAGATGCTGGCCGTGAGTTCCACTCGCTCGTGCATGTCCTGGCGCAAATAGCTTTCAATGTGCGGCCAGCGCGTGATGGCATTGTCGATCCGGGGATCACTGCCGCGCTGATAAGCGCCGATGGTGATCAGGTCACGGTTGTTTTCGTAAATGCCGGTGGTCTGGCGCAACCGGCGCGCCAGTTCCAGCTGGCTGGCCGGTACGATGTCGTGCATGACGCGGCTCACCGAGGCCTCGACATCGATGGCCGGATAGCGACCGCTTTCGGCGATGCGCCGTGACAGTACGATATGGCCGTCGAGAATCGCGCGTGCGGCATCGACGATCGGATCGTTCGGATCATCGCCCTCGGCCAGCACGGTATAGAAGGCGGTGATCGATCCGGCGGCATTGACACCATTGCCGGCACGTTCGACCAGCTGCGGCAGGCGCGCGAACACCGAAGGCGGGTAGCCTTTGGTGGCCGGAGCCTCGCCGATCGCCAGGGCAATCTCGCGCTGCGCCTGGGCGAAGCGTGTCAGCGAATCCATGATCAGCAGAACGTTGCTGCCGCGGTCGCGAAAGTACTCCGCGATCGCCGTGGCCAGCCAGGCACCATGCAGGCGCATCAGCGGCGGATAATCCGCCGGCGTCGCGACCACCACCGAGCGCGCAAGTCCAGCGCGCCCCAGGATGCGTTCGATGAATTCCTGCACCTCGCGGCCGCGCTCGCCGATCAGTCCCACCACGATCACATCGGCCGCGGTGTAGCGCGCCATCATGCCCAGCAGCACGCTCTTGCCCACGCCGCTGCCGGAAAACAAGCCGACGCGCTGGCCGCGGCCAACGGTCAATAAACCATTGATGGCGCGCACGCCCACGTCCAGCGGCTGCGTGATAGGCCGGCGGCGCAGCGGATTGGTCGGTGTACCGGTGAGGCGCACGCTGGCATCGGTCTCGATCGGACCCAGGCCATCGAGCGGATGACAGGCGCCGTCAACGATGCGGCCGAGCAGCTTGGTGCCCACGCGTACGGTACCGGTATGAGTGCGCGGCAGGACCAACGCATTGGGCTTGATTCCATGCAGATCGCCCGTGGGCATCAGAAATAATCGGTCACCGGAGAAGCCGACCACTTCGGCCTCGACACGTTCGCGACCGGAGCTGACGATTTCGCAGCGATCGCCTACTGCGGCCTGGCAGCCGGCTGCTTCCAGAGCCAGTCCCACCATGCGCGTAAGACGGCCGGCCACGACCGGTGCCGGTATCGAGGCGAGGCGACCGCTGGCCGCTTCCAATCCCTGGATCCAGCGCTTTGACGCCTCGGCGGCGAGCCCGCTCACGGCTGCATCTCCGGTGCGCCCGGCGAGCGGGCATCACCCAGGGCCGTGGCGATGGCCGCGCCGAGCCGCTGCTCGAGCTGCGCATCGATGGTCGAATTTTCGCTGCTCACGCGGCAACCGCCGCGGGCCACAATCGGATCCTCGGCGATGCTCCAGGCGCGATCGCTACTGGCCTCGGCCAGGCAGGAGCGCACCAGTTTGGCATCCTCGGGATGCAGGTGAACGTGCACGTCGCGTGCGCTCAGCGGCAGCAATCCCACGGTCTCACGAATTACGGCAACGATCTCATCCGGATGTGTCTTCAGTTCCCGCCGCACGATCTGGCGCGCAATCGCGCCGGCCAGCGAGGCCAGTTGACGCTGTACCTCGGAATCCAGGGCCGCCATGGGCTGGACCATGAAATCCAGGATCGCGCCCATCTGCTGCACGCGCTGCTGGATCTCCAGCATCGCGGTCTGTTCCTGCTTGCGCGCGGCGGCAATGCCGGCTTCGCGCCCCTCGACGAAGCCCTTGTCCCAGGCCTCACGTTCGATTCCCTGCAGGTCGGAGCTGCGGCGATTGCGCGCCAGCACCGGACCGTTGATCTGCGGCAACTCCCAGACCGCGGTGGCGTGAGCCTCAGACATATTGCTCGCCGCCCTTGCTGCCTAATTGCAGCCGGCCTTCCTCGCCCATGCGCCGCGCGGTCACCAGAATCTCCTTCTGCGCCGCCTCGACTTCCGACAGCCGCACCGGACCGCGCGCCTCCAGGTCGTCCTTCATCATCTGCGCGGCACGTTCCGACATGTTCTTGAATATCTTTTCCTTGAGCTTCTCGTCGGCCGCTTTAAGCGCGATGATGAGCTTGTCGCCCGGCACTTCGCGCAGCAGCTCCTGCATGCCGCGATCGTCGACCTCGTTCAGATCCTCGAACACAAACATCAGGTCCTGCAGCTTCAGACTTAAGGGTTCATCGACTTTGGCAATCTGGGCCATGAGCGCGCCTTCGTGCGTGCTGCCCACCAGATTCAGGATGCCGGCGGCCACCTTCGGCCCGCCGAAGCCGCTGGATTTCTTGCCGCCGTTACCGGAAAACTGCTTCTCCAGCACCTGATCGAGCTCATCGAGCGCGCTCGGGTGCACGCCGTCGAGCGTGGCAATGCGCATGATGATTTCAGCGCGCGTATTTTCGCTCAGCAGGGTCAGCACCTCGGCGGCCTGATCGGAATCCAGATAAGACAGGACGATGGCGATAATCTGCGGATGCTCTTCGCGCAACATTTCGGCGACCGCGCGCGCTTCCATCCATTTGAGCGCCTCCAGGCCACGGCTGCTGCGTCCACCCAATATGCGATCTACCACGCTGCCGGCCTTGTCGGCCCCCAGGGCCTCGACCAGCACGCGGCGGATGTAGTCATCAGTGCCGACACCAAACGATGTCTGCTGCTCCACGTTGGTGGAGAAAGTGTTCAATACTGAGGACACCTCTTCGCGCGATATGCCGCTGAGTTGCGCCATGGCGGCACCCACGCGTTGCACGTCTTTGGCGCCCAGGTGCTTCAGCACCTGCGCTGCGTCCTGCTCGCCCAGCGCCAGCAGCAGAATGGCGGCGCGATCGACGCCGGAGCGATCCAGAGGAGCTGCGTCGCTCACGATTCGCCCACCCAGGTCTTGACCACCTGCGCAACGCGCTTGGGATCCTGAGTCACCAGGCCACGCGCCTGGACGATCTGCTGTTCATAGCCTAGTGCCGCTGAACTGGGCGCGCCCGCAACCGCACGCGCATCGCCGCCTGCATCCATTGTCAGCATCTGCGGTGGCGCGGTGCTGACGGCATGATTGGCCAGATTCTTGATCAGCGGCCGCAACACGCCCAGCGCCAGGGCTACCAGCACCAATGCTCCGAGTACCAGCCGCGTGATGTCACGCACCATGGGCCGCTGCCACAGCGGCACCACTTCCGGCTTGAGCGGCGGCCCGCTTTCATCCAGGAACGAGGCGTTGACCACATTGACGCTGTCGCCGCGCGCCTCATCGAATCCCACCGCGTTCTTCACCAGACGCGTGATGTCCTCGACCTGCTCCTTGGTCAGCGGCTGCTGCGTGGTCTTGCCATCGGCGCCGATCTTGCGCATGTTGTCCACCAGCACCGCGACCGTGACGCGCTTGACGCGGCCGCCCGGCTGGTGCGAATAGCTGACCGTGCGATTGATCTCATAGTTGCGGGTGCTCTGCTTGGAAGAGCTCTCGGGCTGCGCCGCGGCAGCGGCGGCCGCAGCAGCGGCGGCGGATTCTGCCGCGGTAGCGGCCGCGTTCTTGGCACCGGCCCCCGTGGCCGGCGCCGGCGCCGCGGGCTTGGCCGCTGCGACTGCCTGTCCACCTGCGGGCGGCTGATTGCTCAACGCGCCTGGTATTCCGCCCGAGCCGCTGCCGTTGCGGCTGCTCTCTTCGGAACTCTGCTCGCTGCGCACCACGGCGCCGTCGGGCTTGTATTGTTCGTGCGCCTCTTCGCTGGCGGTGGCATCCAGGTCCACCGTCACCTGCGCGCGCGCGTGGCCATCGCCGACGATCGGTGCCAGCAGTTGTTCGATGCGCTGGACGTAGCTGTCTTCGATCTGGTGCGCGGCTTCGAACTGCTCGGCCTGCATGGCCGCATCGCCGCTCTTAGGCGATGACAACAGCCGCCCCTGCTCATCAACCACGGTAACCTGATCGGAATCCAGTTCCGGAATGCTGGAAGCCACCAGATGCACGATCGCGGAAATCTGTTCGGGTTCCAGGCGATGCCCGGCACGCAGTTGCAGCAGCACCGACGCCGTGGCGGCCCGGTGCTCGTGCACGAACGCCGACTGCTGTGGTATGGCCAGGTGCACGCGCGCGGCCTCGACCGCCTGCAATGAGGAAATGGTGCGCGCCAGTTCGCTTTCCAGCGCATATTGGTAGCGTGCGCTCTCCATGAACTGGCTGACGCCGAAACCCGGATCCTTGCTGATCAACTCGAAGCTGCTGTTCTTGCCCTGGGGCAAGCCCTGTGAGGCGAGCTGCAGACGCGCATCGTGAACCCGCTCGGCCGGCACCATGATGGCGCCGCTGGTGTTGTCGAGCTTGTAGTCGATACCACCGGTCTGCAGCGCCTGGATCACGCTGCTGGCGTCGGAGTCGGACAGATTCCCATACAGCAGGCTCCAGCTTGGTCCTTTCCACCACAGCACCACCGTGACGCCGGCGGCCACCGCCAGCGCGACACCGAGCAGCAGCAACAGCGGCCGGATATTCAGTCCAAGCGCACCGGGAAGCATTACTGTCTGATTGTTAGCCATGATCTGATTGTTTCCGCCGTACTCAGATGCTCATGTTCATGATGTCTTGATAGGCACTGACCAGGCGATTACGCACCTCGGTCAGCGCCCGAAACGAAACCGAAGCCTTCTGGCTTTCGATCATGACCTTGGCCAGATCAACTCCGGGCGTACCGCGCTCCCAGGCGTCGGCCAGCGCTCCGGCGGTCTGCTGACTCTTGTTGACCGAGTCGATGCCCTGCTTGAGCAAGTCACCGAAGGCGGTCGCCGAGGGCGCGTTGACGCCGCCGAGGGCCGCCGTTGGATCCGTCACCGGCTTGACGCTTGCGCCGGCCTGCGCCGACAGTGAACGAATCTGCGCCAGCACCTGGTCAATGGCCATGTTGCTCATGGAATGCTCCCGCCGGCCTCGGCTAATTCATCGCAATCGATTCCGGCGCGCCGCAAGCGCGCCAATTTGTAGCGCAAGGTGCGTGGACTGATTCCCAAGCGCTCGGCGATGCGCTCGCGCGTCTCATTGCTGCGCAATGCTTGCAGAATGATTTTCCGTTCCGCCAGTGCCAGTGACTGCGCCAGTGCCACAGTGGTCGAACCGGGCGCGGCCCCCATCAGCAACTCGTCGCTGGCGGCTTCATCGGCCGGTGCGCGGGTCATGCCCGGCAGCGCGGCAACGGGCGTCTCCGCAACCGCCGGCGGTTCGAATACAATATGCAGGTCGTGCACCAGGTCGCCGTCGCAAAGCACCAGCGCGCGCTGCATGACATTCTCCAGCTCACGCACGTTGCCGGGCCAGGCGTAGGTCAACAGCAGTTGCGCCGCATCCGGATGCATGGCTGGAATTCGCTCGCCCGCGCGGCAGTGCGCGGCCAGCAGCCGCATCGCGAGCGGCAGCACGTCATCGCGCCGCGCGCGCAGCGGCAGCAGGGTGATGGGAAATACGTTCAGACGGTAATACAGGTCCTCGCGAAAGCGCCCGCCAGCGACTTCCTCACGCAGGCGCCGATTGGTGGTGGCGATCACGCGAACATTCAGGCCCACGGCGGTACGCGCGCCCAGCCGCTCGACTTCGCGCTCCTGCAGCACACGCAGCAGCTTGGCCTGCAGAGCCAGCGGAATTTCCGAGATCTCATCCAGCAGCAGAGTGCCGCCCTGCGCCTGCTCGAATTTTCCCGGGTGGGCGTTGTGCGCGCCGGTGAAGGCACCGCGCTCCCAGCCAAACAGCATGGCCTCGAGCAGGTGCTCGGGAATGGCGGCGCAATTGACGGCGACGAACACTTCGGCGGTGCGCTTGGAATGGCGATGAATGTAACGCGCCAGCACTTCCTTGCCGGTGCCCGATTCGCCGGCGATCAATACCGTGCATTCGCTGGCGGCGACGCGCCGCGCCGTCTCCATCAGCGCGCGCGAAACTTCCGCGCACACCACCGGATCGTGAATATCCGTGCCATGGAGTTGTTTGCGCACGTCCATGCGGGGCATCGCTGACATCTGCATCGGGGAGTCCATGGCCTCTTCAAGCGGTACTTGTTGAGGTCAGAGGAGCAATTTGCGTGCCGTCGTCAAACTGTGACGGAACTCTCGACGGCGGAGGATTGCCGCCGTCACGACGTCAAGATTCCGGCACCACGGCCTCGCCGACAGCCATAGCGTACTTGCGCAGCTTTTCCACCAGGGTGGTACGACGCAGCCCCAGCACCCGCGCCGCCTGCGCAACCGTGCCGCCGGCGGATTCCATGGCACGCACGATCAGACGTTGCTCCAGCTGTTCCAGGTATTGCCGCAAGTCGAAACCGACTGGGATTTGCTGCAGCAATTCATCGGCCAGAGTGGGAGCCAGAGTCGCATCCAGCCCGGCATCGTTATCCTGCTCGGGCTCAACGAGCAGCGCCGGAGCCAGCACGCTCAGCGCCGGGACTGATGCAATCAGCGTTTCCGCCTCAGCCTGCGCGGCCGGGGTCCAGTCGAGCGGGCGGTAGCGGGGCGGCAAATCGTCAATGCATACCGCGCGCGACTGGCATTGGATTGACAGGCGCTCGATCAGATTGCCGAGCTCGCGCACATTGCCGGGCCAACGATAGGCCTTGAGCGCCTCGAGCGCTGTCGGCGTGAATTGCACTCGCGGACGGCCGGAGGTTCGCAGTCGTTCGGCCAGGTCCGCAATCAGCAGCGGCAAATCCTCGCCGCGTTCGCGCAGCGGCGGCATTTCGATCGGCACCACATTCAAGCGGTAGAACAGGTCCTCGCGAAAACTACCTTTGACGATGGCCTGCTCGAGATCGCAGTGCGTGGCGGCGATGATGCGCACATCGCAACGTTGCGGCACGCAGCTGCCGACCCGTTCGTAGCTGCGCTCCTGCAGAACCCGCAGCAACTTCACCTGCATGGTCGGATTCATGTCGCCGATTTCGTCGAGAAAAATTGTGCCACCTTCGGCGACTTCGAAACGGCCTTTGCGCGTGGTCAGCGCACCGGTGAAGGCGCCCTTCTCGTGGCCGAACAGTTCGCTCTCGAGCAGCTCTGCCGGTATCGCGCCGCAATTGATGGGTATGAAGGGGCGCTGGCGGCGCGAAGAGCTGTCATGAACGGCTCGCGCGACCACTTCCTTGCCGGTGCCCGATTCGCCGAGGATCAGGACATTGCTGTCGAAGGCAGCCACCTGCCGTATGAGGCGATTGACCTGACGAATCGCGGCCGAAGTCCCGGTCGGCAATACGGCACTGCCGGCCGCTGGTTGCTCGGATGCGAATATCGCGGCGCCGCCGCCGATGGTCACCGTCATAGCCGCCCTGTCAGCCATGTGGTTGTGCTTCCCTTGTTTTGGTAGCGCACAGATTAGGGGCGGCGTTATGGCAAGGGATGGATCTCCGTCACAGGGTTATTGAGCGCTGCGTCGCAAATTCGCTGGTCTTAAGTCTCACGTGCCTTACGGGCATCGGCAATGTGCCGCCGGTGATGCAGAAATGCCAGCTTCTGAATGAGCTCCGCGGTGCCTTCCGACAGCTCCAGAAATTTCACCCGCACGGTGGCCCCATTCACCGATGAGACCTCCGCCGGCAGCTCGAGCGGCTGCGGCAGAGAGCTGCGCAACTGCACGCGCAGGACGCCGCAATCGCCGATCGCGGGCGTCGAGCCGAGCGCCGTCCAGCTGGCTCCGAGGGCATTGAACTGAATGATGGTCGGCGTCGAGATCCGGTCCTGCGACACCAGCTTCGCCAGCAGTTGCAGCACCAGGTTGAGCTTGAAATCCAGCCGTGCAAGCTCGCCAGCCAGTGGCCCCAGGTCTTCGTTCTTGTCGCGCGCCGGGTGTTCCTCGACCGCGATGCAGGCCTGCAGCAGCAGCAGATTGGACTCGTCCAGACCAATCAGCTCGAAGCGGTCGAGTGCACGCGGCAGCGCTTTCCAATGCACCGGCAGCACATCGTGGTAGGCCAGCTCGTCGTACAGCACCACGGTATCGGCGCCTTCATACACAGCAGATCCGCTCATTGTACGCGTTAGCGCTGCGCGATTCGTACTTCCGGTCCGATCGCAACCCAGGCGCCGCGAATCTCACTCATCAGGCTGGCGACTTCCTTGACGCAGTTCAGATCGCTTTCGACATTGGCGCGCAATAACTGGCGCAGCATGTAGTCGTAGAGATCGCCGAGATTCTGTGCCAGCGCTCCACCCTGGACCGGATTGAGGCTGCCGCGCAGCTCGTTGACGATGTTGACACACTGATGCAGGGCCTGCGCCTTCTTGGCGATCTGGCCGCGCTCGATGTAGCCGCGGGCTATGGCCATGCGCTCCAGCGCGCCATCCATCAGCATCAACACCAGCCGATGCGGATCGGCGCCGGCGACGCCGCCATGCACCGAGACGCTTTGATAGGCGGCGACCTTCGAATTTCTTGCGTAAGCGCTCACTGCGCGATGCTCCATCCGTCCGTGCTAGCGAGCTTATCGGCGATTGCCGCGCGAACTTGAGCTAGGCGTTGGGCGTGCCCTGGACGGTCGGCAGACTGGCAAACGCCTGCGTCAGATAGGCCGAGGTGCTCTGCAGCGATGACAACAGCGTATTGAGGGCCGCGTACTGCTGCGTCAGGCTGGCCGTGAGCGCGGTCATCTGCGTGTTGAGCGCGTTGCTCTGGGTGGTGAGTGAGTTTTCCTGCGCGGTCAGTGTCTGTCCGTAGGTGGAAATGGCGCCATTGGCACCCAATGCCGAGGTGATGGTGCTGTTGAGCTGCGCCGCCACGCCGTTGCTGCTGCTGAACAGCTGGCTGACGGCGCTGAAATTGGTGGACAGCGCAGTCTGCAACCGCGAACTGTCCACCGACAGCGAGCCGTCGGCATTGGTGGTCACGCCGATGCTGGCCAGCGAGTTATAGGTCGAACTGCCGACAAAACTGTACAGCACCTGCTGGATTTGATTTTCCGTCCCGGTGAGCACCGGGTTGCCCAGCAGCGGGCCACCGGTGCCGGTACTGGCATTGAAGTTTCCCAGACCCGAAAGCGCGCTCTGCAGGGTGTTGTATGCCTTCACGAATCCCTGGATGTTGGTGGCAACGGTCGAGGTATCGTTGCCCACGGTCAGGGTGGTACTGGCGCCCGCAGTCGTGGGTGCGAGCAGGTTGAGCGTGACGCCGCTCAGCGCATCGCTGACCGTGTTGCTGGGGCTGGTGAAGGCGACGCCGGCGACACTGAAGCTGGCATCAGCAGCAGCGGCCTCCTGCGTGTAGTGGCTCAGGTTGCCGGGACCATAGGTAAGGGAGGCCAGGGCATTGCCGCCATCGGTCTCACTGACCGCAATCGTGTTGGCGGCGCCGGTTTGTGTCGACGACAGCAGCAGATGCGCGCCGTCGGTGCCCTGGATGACGGTGGCACCGATGCCGGGATTGTCGGTAGCGGCGTTGATGGCCGCGGCGATCCCGGTCGGCGTGTCGTTGCTGGCGTCGACGGTGACATTGAAGCTGGTACCGGCGAGAGAAATGCTCAGCGTACCGGTGCCGATTGCAGCGGCACTGGCGAGCGGCGCCGATAACAGCTGCTGCGCCGAGGCGAGATTGGTGACCGTGACCGCGTAGTTGCCGCTGACCGCGTCGGCATTCGCGGTCGCGGTCACCGTGGTGTCATCGGAGCTGTCCGCGGTCTCGGAGTTGAAGGCACTGGGCGTACTCAATGACGACAGCGACTGCTGGAAGGTCGACAGCGCACTCTGCAGTGTGCCCAGGGCCGAGATGTTAGCCGTGACTGCCGCCGTCTGATTGGCAATCTGCGCCTGTTGCGGGCCTTCCGTGGCCGCCACCAGCTGCGACACCAGGCTGCTGACATTGATTACCGAGCCGCCGGCCGCACCCGCACTGGTATTGCTTGCCACCGAAACCGGCGTGGTCGTGCTGGTAGCAGGTGCTACAGGTGCGGCGGTGGCAGCAGTGGTCGTCATCGAATTGGACCCTCGGAAAACGACAGCGGGCGGAGACCCTGCGGTCTCCGCCCTGCTGTCACGGGTGGCTTAAACCCGTTATTCATCACTATGAGCCAAGCGTTTAGGCCAGGTGCTGCAGGAGCGTGAGGACGTTCTGCGGAACCGTGTTGGCCTGGGCAACCATCGCCGTGCTCGCCTGCTGCAGGATCTGGGCCTTGGACAGCTGCGAGGTGGCAGCCGCGTAGTCCGTGTCCTGAATGCCGCTGCGCGCGCTCGACAGGTTGGTGGCGTCGGTGTTGATACCCGCAATGGCCGCGGTGAAGCGGTTCTGGTAGGCGCCCAGCTGAGCGCCGGTAGTGGCAATCTGCTGCAGAGCCGCGTCGATCTGGGCCAGCGCCTTGTTGGAGCCGTCGACCGTCTTGACGTCGCCCGAACTCAACTTGTTGCCCGCCGTGGTGATCGCTGCGCCGCCGGCGGCGAGACCCCAGCTAGTGACTACTTCGGCAGTCGTATTGGCCGCACCCGTAATCGTATTGCCGGTAGCAGCCCAGACGATCGCCGTCGGTGTCTGCTTGGTGGTGCTGCTCAGATCAATGCCACCGGTGGCATTGACGGTTGCAATGATGCCGCCGTCCTGGCCGGAGACCTGGTTGATGGCCGCGGCAACGGTCTTCAGGTCGGTGGCTTGATTGCCGGTCAGCGCGATGGTTCCGGTGGTCACCGGGCCCAGCGTCGGATTGACCGTCGCGTCGGGGGTGATCGTCAACGTGCCGGTATCGCCGTTGGTGGCCAGCAGGTTGTTGTATGCCACCGCCGTCGTGGCGGTACCGGCAGCGGTGAACAGCTGACCCAGATTGGAGCTCGAGGCGCTCGCGACCGAGGCCACGGTGATGGTCTGGCCGGCATTGGCACCGATCTGGAACGTGGCACCCTGGAAGGAGCCGTCGAGCAGATTCACGCCGTTGAAGTTCGCGGTCTGCGCGACCTGGTTGATGTCAGCCTTCAGCTGCTGGAACTGCGTGTCGAGGTCGGCACGATCCTGAACGCTGTTGGTGGCATTGAGCGACTCGACCGCAAGATCACGCATCGATTGCAGGTCGCTGGTCACTTCCTGCAGCGCGCCCGAGGCGGTCTGCGTCAGCGACACACCATCGTTGGCGTTATTGGCAGCCTGGTTGAGGCCACCGATCTGCGAGGTCATGCCCTGCACGATCGCGTAGCCGGCGGCGTCATCGGCCGCGGTATTGATGCGCAAACCCGAGGACAGCTGCTGCAGTGCCGAGGACAGTGAACTACCTGACGATGTCAGGCTGTTCTGCGCCAGCAGCGAGTTGATGTTCGTGTTAAGGACTAGTGACATTGCCTGTTGCTCCTGATGTTTCGGTCAGGCGCCGGACACCGGTCCGTCGCACTGTTCGCTTGCGGGCGACACGAGTCGCACCTGTTCGGCTCAGTTATCGGTGCCGCAGCGGCGAACTTGAATGACCTGCTTCGCAGTTTGGAAAAGCATCGACCCGGTCACATTCAGGCTCGGATCACTCATAAGTACTTGAACAAAGAGAGCTGATTGATCGCGACATAGGACTGCTCGGCGGCCTGCAGGGCGATGTATTCCTGGCTGTACTGCGAGGTGGCCTTGGCGTAGTCGAGATCGCTGAGATTGGAAATCTGGCTGGTGAGCGTGGTTGTGGCGCTGGTCAGCGCGTTGCCGGTGCTGCTGATCAGGGAGATCCGCGAGGCGACATTGGTGGTCACCGTGGACACCTGGTTCAGCGCCTGATCGATCTGCTGCAACGAGCCGCCGAGTGTGCTGCTCAGCTGCGCACGCGCCGCGGCGCTGCTGCCGACGTTGTTGAGAGCGCTGACTATGTTGTCCAGCGTATCGAACACACCCTGGGTGCCGGAGGATGACACCTTGAAGGTATCCCCCACCGACGGCTCACCGGTAATGCCGACCTCAACGCCGTCAAAGGCGACATTGCCGCCACTGGCGGCATTGTAGGTACCGTTAGCCACCGTAGTCCCGGAAGCATTGGTGACCGTGTAGTCAGTGGCATCGGTAAACTTAATGGTGTATTGCCCCGGCACCCACGCGGACGCATCGGTCACGCTGCCGGTATCGACGACGCCGGTGCCCGTGTTGCCGGCGCCGGCCGCAGTGGTGAAGGTGCCATTGCCGGTCGGAACATTCATGAATACGGCCGAACCCGGATCGCCGGTCTGTACCGAAGTGCCGCCGTTCAACGGCACGCTGCGCGCGCCGCTGTCGCCGACGTAGCTCATGGCGCCGCTGCTGCCGCGAACGAATGGCTGCGTGCCGCTGGAGAAGCCGGCAAACAGGTATTCACCCTGGGCGTTCTGGGTATTGGCATTGCCCTGCAGCTGACTCTCAAGTGCACTGATCTGCGTGGCGATGTTCTGCAGGTCCGTGGCGTTGTTGGAGCCGGTATTGGCCTGCACCACCAGATCGCGGATTGATTGCAGCGTGGTGGTGCTGCTGGACAGCGCCTGTTCCTCGAGCGTCAGGTTGGTGTTGGCGCTCTGGCCGTTGCTGATGTACTGCCCATACTGCGAACTGGTGTTAGTGAGCTGCAGCAGCTGCACCGCCGCCACCGGATTGTCGGCCGGCGTATTGACGCTCTTGCCGCTGGCCAGCTGGCTCTGCGTATTGGAAAGCGTGGACTCATCCTGAAGGATGCCGTTCACGGCGGTTTGATTGAGCATCGAGGTGGAGATGCGCATAGCGTTTATCCGACGCCGTTGATGGCGGTGAGCAGCGAATTGAATAAGGTGTTGGACGCGGCGATGACCTGCGCTGCGGCCTGATAGGCCTGCTGGTACTGCACGAGATTGGCCGCTTCCTGATCGAGATTGACGCCCGACAGGCTCTGCTGCGCACTCTGGGCGCTCTGCATGACGCTTTGCTGCGCGGTAGCGCCGTTCTGCACCTGGCTGGTCAGCAGACCCACGGTGCCGACATAGGAATTGACCGCACCGCTGAGCGATTCGGCGCCGCCGTTGAGGACATTCTGATTGAGTATGCCCGCCAGCTTCAACGCGTTGCTGTTGTCGCCGGTGCCGTTGGCGTTATCGTCGATGGCGAAGCTATCGCCCGCAGCCGGGGCACCGGCAAGCGCGACGCTGATGCCGTTGAAGGTAATCGGCGTTCCCGCGGTATAGGTGCCGGTACTTACCGGTGCGCCGCTGGCGTCGGTGACCGTGTAGGCAGTGGGAGTCGTGAAACTGAGCGTGTAGTTGCCGCGCGTGTAACCGGATGTATTGGGTACCGTGGCGCTGGCGATGCTGGCGCTGCCGGTATTGCCGACGGTGGCGCTGGTCACGAGCGGACCGGCGGCGGCGATCTTGGACGGATCGTTGGTCAGCAGGCTCAGGCCATTGACGGCATTGCCCGTCGGCTCGACGAGAAACTTGTCGCCGGCGCTGGCGGTGCCGGATACGCTCAATGTTAGGCCGGCTCCGGTCAGCGTGGTGACACCGCCGGCGGTGCTGGCGGTCAACGGTGTCACTGCCGCCCCGCTGGCGCTATCGGTCATGTTCCAGTTGCTGCCGTCGTACGTCAGGTAGTAATTGCTGGTCGTGAGTGCAGCCAGATTGCTGATGCTGGCGGTGACGCTGGCCGTGCCGGCGTTGTGGCTGCTCGCCAATGCCTGCGGACCGCCCACCGCCATCAGAGCCGCTCCAACGTTGCCATTCTGATCCAGCCCGGCCTGATTCTGAGTATTGAGCAGATTGGTCAGCGTCACTGCCGCCTGCCCGAGCGCATTCTCGCCCGGCAGCAGCATCTGGCTGCGAAACTGCAGCAGGCCGCCGATCGCGCCGCCGCTCAATTGGTTGGTGATGTCAACGCTGCCCGACGCGGTCTTGAGCGACAGATCCAGCTGTCCGGAATTGAACTGATCGGGTCCGGTGGTCAATGTGCCGGCCTGCGCGCCCACGACCAGCGCTTGTCCGCTGCCGATGAAAACGCTGAGCGAGCCATCGCTCTGCTGCACGGTGTTGACACTGACATTCTGCGACAGCTGATCGATGAGATTGTTGCGCTGATCGAGCAGACTGTTGGGCGACTGCGAGCTGCCGTTGTTCTGCGCCGCCATGATCTGTTGGTTCAGGCTGGCGATGTTCTGCGCCAGCGAATTGATGGTGCTGGCTTCGGACTGCACCTGCGTGTTGACCTGCCCGCCGAGCTGACTCAGGTTGGCCTGATAGGACTGGAACTGGCTGATCACCGTCTGTGCCTGAGTGAGCACGGCCGCGCGCGCGGAACTCTGGGACGGCGAGTTCGCCATGGTCTGGATGGCCTGGCTGAAACTCTGCAGGGTCGCCGACAGGCCGCTGGTCGGATCGCCGAACATATTGTTGATGCTGTCGGCGAGGCCGGCGGCGGTATTGAACTGGTTGTAGCTGCTGGTGGCATTGCGCGTCTGCGCATCCAGAAAATCGCTGTATGAGCGGGTGACGTCCGACACCGACACGCCATTGCCGATCCAACCGTTGTTGGTGGCGGTGGCGGGATTGGTTACGAGATTAGTGGTCTCCTCGCTGTATCCCGTGGTGTTGACGTTCGATATGTTGTTGCTGATGGTATCGAGCGCGGTCTGAAAGGCCAGCAGCCCCGATACCCCAGTGGACAGCATGTCACCCATTACCGTGTCCCTTCAGTCACGACGATTCCCCAGTGACGGTTGTCGGCAACCCGGCCAGAATCTTGAGGGCCGGATCACTGCCCGCGCCGCGCAAGGCCTTGACGCTGGCCGCCGTGGCTTGCAGCTTCTGCGCGTACGCGGGATCGGTGGCATAGCCACCGCGCGTCAGAGCACTGGCAAATGCGTGCACGTCATCCCCACTGCCCAGTGCCTGCTGGTAGCGCGGATGGCGCTGCAGCAAGCTGACATAATCGTTCACGCCCTGCTGCACCGATGCATAGGCGCGAAAGGGCTGCGCGATGCTGGCCGGGCCTTGGGCGCCGTATTCGGTGGTTTGCGCATTGACCGCGGCGCCGTTCCAGCTGCCGCCGGCCTTGACGCCGAAGAGATTGAGACTGGAGGCGCCATCGCTGCCGGCGGGAATGTGCTGACCCCAGCCGGTCTCGAGCGCCGCCTGGGCGATAAGGGTATCGGGGGACACGCCGAGTTGACTGGCCGCGTGTTCGGCATAGGGCGCCATGCTGTTCACGAAACTGATGCGGTCGGTAGTCGATATGGTCGGTGACGTAGCGGCCGCGTTACCGACCGCCGCCTTGGACGCGCTGTTGCGCGTGAGCTGCTGCACGAGCATGTCGGCTAGACCGATACCCTTGCCCTGCGCCATCTTCAGCGACAGCTGCTGGTCGTACATGTCCTGATAGAGATCGCTTTCCTGACTGTCACCCAGTCCCTGACCGAGCTTGGCCTCGCGCATGGACTTGAGCATCATGTTGGTGAACAGACTCTCGAACTGCTGTGCCGCCGCTCGGATCGACTTGGGATCATCGGCCTTGGCGCCTTTCTTCAACCCCTCGAGGCCGTTGAAATCGGCGTAGTAACTGGGTCCTACGGGCTGACTGCTCACGATGCGCTACATGACCCGCGGCTAGATGACCAGTAGCTGCGCACGCAGGGCGCCGGCCTGCTGCAGGGCTTCGAGAATGGCCACCAGATCACCGGGCGCGGCGCCCACTTGATTCACGGCGCGTACGATCTCATCGAGGTTCACCCCGGCATCGAACACGAACATGCGCGCATCGGCCTGCGATACGTTGATTTCCGAGCGCGGCGTGGAGACCGTGGTGCCCTGGGAGAGTGGCGCGGGCTGGCTGACATCGGTGCGCTCCTGAATCGTGACCGACAGCGAGCCATGAGCCACGGCCGCGGGCATGACCCGCACGCGCGAGCTGATCACTACCGTACCGGTACGCGAATTGACGATCACGCGCGCGGGTGCATCGCTCGGCTCGACTTCCATTTCCTGCAATTCGCCGATGAAGGCGACGCGCGCGGACTCATCGGCCGGCGCCTTGACCTTGACCGATACCGCATCGACTGCCTGGGCACTACCCGCTCCCAGGGTCTTGTTGAACATATCGGTGAGCCGCGAGGCAGTGGTGAAGTCGGGAGAATTCAGATTGAGCATGACGAACGGCTGGCTGGCGAAAGTATTGGCTACTTCGCGCTCGACCGTGGCGCCGTTGGGAATGCGTCCGCCGCTGGGCACGTTGACGCTCACGCGCGAGCCGTCCTTGCCGGCGACGCCGAAGCCGCTGACCATCACGCTGCCCTGGGCCACCGCATATACCTCACCGTCGGCCCCGCGCAAGGGCGTCATGAGTAATGCGCCGCCGCGCAGGCTGGTGGCATTGGCGATTGAGGCCACGGTGATATCGATGGTCTGCCCGCTCTTGACGAAGGGCGGCAGATCGGCTGTGACCGTCACCGCCGCCACATTCTTGAGCTGCATCTGCGAGGCGACGCTGGCTGGAATGGTGACGCCGAATTTTGCCAGCATGTTGGAAATGCTCTGCACCGTGAACGGCGCCTGCGTAGTCTGGTCGCCGGTGCCATTGAGTCCGACGACCAGTCCGTAGCCGACGATCTGGTTGGTGCGCACGCCGGCCACCGTGGCCATATCCTTCACGCGCTCGGCATGCGAAAGCCCCGGTCGCAATACGCACACCAGCGCCACGGCGCCGAACAACTGAAACCACTTGATCAATATCCGCTTGTTCATGGGCGTTCTCAGGTGCCGTTAGAACGGCATCCATTTGGAATCGAAGAATCGCGCCAGCCAACCCTTGGTATTGGCATCGGCGAGCGTACCCTGTCCGCCGTAGGCGATGACCGCATCCGCGACCTGAGTCGATAGCACGCTGTTGTCGGGTGCGATATCCACTGGCCGCACGATGCCCTGGATGCGCACGTATTCGCGTCCCTGGTTGATCGTGATCCACTTCTGGCCGCGTACGAACAGATTGCCGTTGGCAAGGCGCTTGGCCACCGTCACCGAGATGAAGCCGGTGAGCACGTTGCTCTGGGCGCTCGCGCCTTCGCCGTCGAAGGTCGTGGCGTCATTGAGATTGTTGTTGAGAATATTGGTGCCATGAATGGTCAGGGGCGCGCCCAGCAGCGTCGGCGCCGCCATGGCCTCGGTGGTGGTCTTCTTGGTGGTGGTAGTGGCGCTCTTGGAAGCGTTGGTCTGTTCCTGCAAGGTGATGGTCAGCACGTCGCCGACGCGATGCGCCACGGTGTTCTCGAACAGCGGCACGTCGTGACCGGCATGGAAGATGGCACCGTCGGGCGCCAGATCCGTCGGTTGCTCCTCGGGCAGCGCGGCGGCGAATTTCTCATCCGGGCGCGGCACGCTGCTGCAGCCGGGCAGTACCGCCAGCAGCATGGCGGCCGCCAGTGCGGCCAGGGTTCTCATTAGCGCGATCACGTGTACTCCGATATCAAAGGTTGCTGTCGAGGTATTGCAGCATCTGGTCGTTGGTCTCGATGGCCTTGGTGTTCATTTCGTAGGCGCGCTGCGTCTCGATCATGTTGACCATCTCCTCGACCACATCGACGTTGGAACTTTCGGTGTAACCCTGCTGCAGAGCGCCGAGGCCGTTGGCCCCAGGTGCGCCGGTCTGCGCGGTGCCGCTGGAGCCAGACTCCACCAGCATGTTCTCGCCGTTGGGCTGCAGGCCGGCGGCGTTCACGAAGTTCGCCAGCTGCAAGGTGCCCACAGTCGACGGTGCCGACTGATTGGCCAGCTGCACCTGCACGGTGCCGTCGGCCCCGATGGTGACGCTTTGAGCGCCCTGCGGAATGGTGATGGCCGGCTGTACTGCAAATCCACTGGCAGTGACGATCTGGCCGGTGGCGCTGACCTGAAAGCTGCCGTCGCGGGTATAGGCGAGCGAGCCGTCGGGCATCAACACCTGAAAGAACCCATTGCCGTTGATCGCCACATCGAGCGAGTTGCCGGTCTGGTTGAGATTGCCCTGGGTGTAGATCTTCTCGGTCGACACCAGGCTGACGCCGGTACCCAGCTCCAATCCGCTCGGTGCCTGCGTATTCTGCGAAGTGGCGGCGCCCACCTGCGATACGTTCTGATACAGCAGGTCCTGAAACACTGCGCGGCTCTTCTTGAAGCCGGTGGTATTGACGTTGGCGAGATTGTTGGAGATCACCGCCATGTTGGTCTGCTGCGCATCGAGACCGGTCTTGGCGACCCAAAGTGCTGGATTCATTAGTGCGAGATCCTCTGTGACCGTTAGCTGCTCTGCAGCAGTTTGGTGCTCGACGCCGCCGTATCCTCGGCAGTCTTCATGGCCTTGACCTGTACTTCGTAGTTGCGCGCCAGCTCGATCATGTTGGCCATGGTTTCGGCGATATTGACGTTGCTCGACTCGAGCGTGCCCGACATCAGATGCACCGTGGCATCCGCCTCCGACTCGCCGCCGCTGCTGGTGCGAAACAGGCCGTCGTTGCCGCGGACCAGCTGATCCGCGGGCGGATTGACCAGCTTGATGCGGCCGACCGTGGAAATGGTCTGCGCCGTCTGTCCGCGCGGCACGATCGACACCGAACCGTCGCCGCCAATGTGGATACTCGAGTACGGCGGCACGTTGATCGGTCCGGAATCTCCAAGCACGGTATTGCCGGTGGCCGTCATGAGTGCCCCGCTGGGATCGACACGCAGATCGCCGGCGCGCGTGTAGGCCTCGGTGCCGTCGTTGGCCTGCACGGCGATCCAGCCGGAGCCTTTCACTGCCACATCGAGATCACGACCCGTGGCGTCGAGCGAGCCGGAACTTGGATCCCAGCCACTGACGTCGCTGGTGGCGTAGGCACGCGAAGCCAACCCTGCCCCGGTCACATTCTGCGTCTGAAACGCCGACAGATCGGCACGAAAGCCGTTGGTGTTGGCGTTGGCGAGATTGTGATTGTTCGCGGCCTGGGCGCGCAGGGTTTCCTTTGCGCCCGACATGGCCACGTAGACGAGACGATCCATCGCTGCTGTGCCCTATTTGCTTACTGCTGGTTCGGAATGTTGATGACCGTCTGCGTGATCGCATTCTCGGTCGACACCATCTCGGCGTTGGCCTGGAACGCGCGCTGCGCGGTGATCATGTTGACCAGCTGTGCGGTGATATCGACATTGGATTCTTCGAGCGAGCCGGATTCGATCAGGCCGACGCCCGAACCGCCCGCCTGCCCGTTCACCGGCTGACCGGAAGCAAAGGTCTGCACCCAGTTGGTGTTGCCCACCTGCTGCAGGCCTTGCTCGTTGGCGAAGTTGGCCACGGCCACCTGGCCGAGCGCGGTGGACTGTCCATTGGTGTAGTTGGCCTGCACCACGCCGGTGGAACTCACCGATACGCCGCTGAGCTGTCCGGTGGTAAAGCCGTTCTGCGTCACCGAGGTCACGCCAAAGGTGTTGCCGTACTGTGTGGTGTCGCTGAGATTGAAGGTGACGTTCAGCGCCGCCGCTCCCGTGGTCGGGGTGTAGGCGCCGAAGCTCAGCGCCGCCGGATTGGTGCCGCCGGCCGCGTCGGTGACGCCGGTCAGGGCGCCGCTGTTGCTGTAGGTCAGCTTGACCGGGGCGGTATTGACCGCGGCGCCGTCGACGTACTCATAGGCATCCCAGGTGCTGCCGCCGGTATTGACGAAGTACATGCTGGCGGTGTGCGCGGCGCCGAGCGAGTCGTAGAGCGTCATGGAGGTGGACTGGTTGTAGCTGTTGGCATTGGTCGGATCAAAAGGTGTCGCCGTCGGTGCGGTCGAGGCGGCCGGCAGGTTGAAGGCCATGGCCGCGGTGGTGCTTGCGGCCGGCGCACTGTCACCGGTCGGGATCACCAGATTGGTGAGCGAGGTGGTGTTGAATGTCCCGGACGCGGTCGGCGCGTAGACCTGCAGGTTCTGGCCGGCGGAGTTCACCACCTCGCCGTTGCTGTTGGTCTGGAATGAACCGGCGCGCGTGTATTGACTGGCGCCATTGCTGCTGACGGTGAAGAAGCCGTTACCGCTCAAGGCCAGGTCGAGGCTGTTGCCCGTGGTCTGGATGTCGCCCTGCGAGAACTGCTGCTCGACCTGCTGCAGCTGCACACCGTTGCCGATCTGGGTGTCGCTGACGCCCTGCGGCGAGACCGCGAACAGTTCGGCGAAATCCGAATTCGAGGACTTGAAGCCGGTGGTCGCCGAGTTGGCGATGTTGTTCGCGGTAACGTTCAGATTGCTTTGGGCCGCATCGAGGCCGCTGAGCGCAATTCCAAAAGACATGAGTAGTGCTCCTTGTGAGAAATCAGTCGATTTGCTGGACCGCGCTGAGCGCAACCGGTCCCAGCTGAGGCGTGTTGAGAGTGGGGCTGGCGCCGGCAGTACCGAGCGTCACGCTCGAGACCGTGCCATTGAGAAGTGTGGTGGCTGCCTGGCTGGCACCGCCGACCACCGCGGTAGCGGAGACCGCATAGTTGCCGCTGGGCGCTGGCTGGCCATTGCTGGCGTTGCCGTCCCAGCTGAAAGTCTGCAGGCCGGCGGTGGCCGGCACGTTCATTTGATCGACCATGGCACCGGCGGCATTGGTGATCGTGAGCACCACGCCCGTGGCACCGGTAGGCACCTGCACGGCGCCGCTCAACGGTGTGCCGCTGGTATAGGCGGCCGAAGTGGCCGCGGTCAGGATACCCTGCCCCACCAGCGAAGCGCTGGTCAGCGCCTGCGATGACAGCATGGAGTCGGACAGCGTGGTCATCGAGGTGTTCAACTGCGAGATGCCTTCCACCGTGCTGAGCTCGGAGAGCTGCGACAAGAACTGATTGCTGTCGGTGGGATTGAGCGGATCCTGGTTCTGCAGCTGCGCGGTCATCAGCGTCAGGAAATCGTTCATGGTCAATCCGCCCACGCCGCTGGTGGGACTGTTGCCATTGCCCGCGCCGGTGCTGGCACCGGAGGCCAGGGGATTGGTTGAGGTCGGAGCGCCGACGGCGTTGGTGGTCATGAGGGATTCCTATTAATAAGAGTGGCGGCCTAGCTCTGCCCAAGCTTCAACGTCGCGAGCATCATGTCGCGTGAGGTATTGAGGACCTCGACGTTGTTCTGATACGAGCGCGAGGCCGAGATCATGTCGGCCATTTCCTCGACCACATTGACGTTGGGCGCGTAGACGTTGCCCTGGGCATCCGCCAGCGGATTGCCAGGGTCGTACCGGGTCTCCGGCGAGGCTTGGCTTTGCGCGATGCCGGTAACGTTCACCTGCGCGCTGCTCAGATCACCCGGATTACCCATGACGGCCTGGAACACCGGGTGTCGGGCGCGGTAGACGCTGGCGGGATCACCGCTGACGCTATCGGCATTGGCGAGATTGCTGGCAACGGTATTCAGCCGCACCGATTGAGCGCTCATGCCTGAGCCGGCTATATCGAAAATCTTGAAGCTGGACATGCGTATTACTCCCGGCGCGCTCACGAACCCGTGATCGCTGTCATCAAGTCACGCAACTTGGAATTCAGAAAGGTCAGCGTCGCCTGGTAACGCACGCTATTTTCAGCAAAGGCCGACTGCTCCAGCTGTTCGTCAACGGTGTTACCGTCAAGCGAAGGCGCCATCGGCACGCGGTATTTGAGAACCGAGGGATCCAGGACGCCGCCAGTGCCATCGGTCGCTGATGTCACGCTGGCTTCGGATTGTCGCGCTGCATTGGCCGGTGTCAGGGCTAAAGTGGACCCAGGTGCCGCCGCGGCCGTGCCGCTTGCCGCGGCCATCGCCGCCTTGAAGTCAATGTCACGAGCCTTGTAGTTTGGGGTATCGACATTGGCGAGATTCGCGGCCAGCAGTTCATTGCGCTTGGCCTCGAGCGAGAGCGCCTGCGGGTGCACACCAAGATAACTGTCGAGCGAAGTTCGCATGCCGGCGGATGGAGCAAGGCCTATGCCACGCGGTCGCCGGACCCCGTCAGATGCGAAATTGTGTGATGCAGTTCGAACGGCGCGGCCGCTGACGGGAGCCGGCAGCGCAAAAAGCGGCAATGACTTGCCGGACGCTGGCAATCACAGACCATGGGCAAGCCGCGCTGCATTTATCGGCAAACACGGTCACAGCTTGAGCGTCATGAAATCGACACTCGCAGCTGGCATGCAGCTTGCTCCTGTAAACGGCAATGCAAACCAACACACTTATTCTCTGTGCCGCCTTGACCGTGCTTGCACGCGCGGCGGGCGCAATTCAAATGGTTGAGCCGGCGCTGATCACGACCGCGGCGGAGAATGCCGTGCGCGCGCAGGCTGGCGCCAACGCAAAGCAATTGACCTTGCAGGCCGCACCGCTCGATCCGCGATTGCGCGTGGCAGCCTGCGATCGTCCCCTGACCGGCTTCCTGACCGACTCGAGCCTGCTGCGCGCCCAGACCACGGTGGGCGTGCGTTGCGAGGGATCGGTGCGATGGACCATCTATACCAGCGTGAACGTCGAATCGCAGGCGGCGGTCCTGGTGGCGCGCCGGGCCCTGACGCGCAACGCCGAAGTCACTGCAGCGGACTTCCAGCTGGAGTCGCGCCGCGTGCCGGGCATGATCAGCGCCTACGTCACCGATGCCAATACGCTCTCGGGCCAGCGCCTGAGCCGTCCGGTGGCCGCTGGCGAGCCGTTGAGCGTGGATTCGCTGGCCCCTGCCAATCTGATTCATCGCGGCCAGCAAGTGGTATTGCTGGCACGTTCCGGCACGCTCGAGGTACGCGTGGCCGGCATCGCGTTGGCCGATGGCCGCGCCTCGGATCGCATCCGAGTGGAAAATGTGTCGTCCCAGCGCGTGGTCGAAGGGGTGGTGCGGTCCGATACCGTGGTCGAGGCCCCATTATGACAGTCGAAAACCGCCTAAAGTTTGACGCTCGTCGGCCGATAGACAGATCAGCGAGAGCAAGGAGAGCGTAGTGGCCAACCGTATCAAGGGACTGGATGGCGGGTCGATCGGATCCGGCAACAGCAACCCTATAGAAAAGATACGCGTCAGCACCGCCGTCAGTTCGGCGGGCGCCGACGCTACATCGAGTGCCAATGTCGATAACGTGCATATCACGCAATCGGCCCGGTCCCTAGCGGCCCTGTCGCAAGCCGTTCGCGACACGCCCGATATCGACGCCGGCCGCGTTGCATCAGTGCAACAGGCGCTCGATGCCGGTCAGTACACGATCGACCCTCAGCGCATCGCCGCGCGCCTGCTGCAGCTCGAGCAGGATTTGGGTAGCGCTGCGCAGCGATGAGCGTCCGGCCCGGCGACATTCTCAAGTACCTGAATCGAATTCTTGCGGAGGAGGCGCGGCTGCTCGGCGAATTCGAGCGCGTACTGCGTCAGGAGACCGAAATCGTTCGCGGCGAGGATACCGCCGCCATTGAACGCATTGGCGATCAGCGGCACAGCTACGTCGATACGTTGACTCGCCTGGATGCCGAACGCGCCGAAGCCTGCCGCATGTTTTCCTTCGGCAATGGCCGCGACGCGCTCGAGCGACTATTCCAATGGGCGGATTCCAGCGGCGCACTGCAGCGTCAATGGCTGACCAACCTGGAACTCGCCCGCCGCTGCAAGAATGCCAATGATCAGAATGGCGCCATCGTCGCCGCCAAGCTCGGACGCGTACAGCAACTGCTGGGCAAATTGCGCGGTGCCAGCGCACCCCCCGTGTACAGCGCCAAGGGCGCGCGCTACGGAGACCTGGGGTTGCGCGATTTGGGGCGCGCCTAGAGCGCGACTATCAAGCCGCTGGCGTCACGGCGCCCAGTACACCGACACCGGCACGTTTTGCTGTTGCAGCAGCGCGCGCACCGGCATTTCCGTCGCCGGTCCATGAACGCGCGCGCGCTGGTAGGTGGCCCACTTGTCTTTGCCCACAATCAATATGGCAATTCGGCGCGAGTCGAGCAGCGCCCGCAGGTTGAGACTCAGCCGTTGACGCGGTTCCACCGGAGCCGTCATCGCGATGCAACCTGGAGGCTGGCTGGTGTCCAGCGCCAGAGCCAGTGCGGGTGAGGTGGGAAACAATGAAGCCACATGCCCATCATCACCCATGCCCAGCAGCATGAAGTCGAACGGCCGTGGAATCTCCGCGACGTTGGACCAGCTGGCGTGCGCGCCCGCGCGCGCGTCCGCCGAGGAATTTTTGAGGCCGACGAAGTTGGCTTCGGCCGCCAGATCGCGCAGCAGGTGATCGCGCACCAGCTTCTGGTTGCTTGCTGTATCGGCCGTGTCCACCCAGCGCTCGTCGCTGAGCGTAATCCAGACATCGTCCCAGTCGAGCTCGGCACGTGCGAGCCGTTCAAACAACGCCACCGGTGAGCGGCCGCCGGGAACGGCCAGGCTGGCGCCGCGGCCCGCGGCCAGCCCGTCCTGCAAGGCACTCGTAATGTCGAGCGCCAGCGCCTCGGTCATGGCCGCAGCGTTGGCGAAGCGATGTTCGCGTGGATCAGAGCTTGCCGTGCCAGACATATGCGTTCCTGCCCAGTGACTGCGCAATTGTATCAGTGTCGGCGAATCCGCCGCGGCGCAACCTTTTTGCGGGTGCGCGCGATATAGTCGTGGCGCAGTCGAAACAGATATGAACGCGTGAGCACTGACATCCGCTCGCTAATGAGGCTCTCGCCGGTAATTCCGGTGTTGACCGTACAACACCTGGAGCACGCCGCGCCCCTGGCGCGCGCCCTCAGCGGTGGCGGTCTGCGGGTACTGGAAGTGACCCTGCGCACCTCGTGCGCGCTCGCCGCCATCAGCGCCATGCGGGCGGCGGTCGGGGACATCATCATCGGCGCCGGCACACTCACGCGGGCGCGCGACTTTGCCGACTGCGCCGCGGCTGGCGCACAATTCTTCGTGACCCCGGGGCTCACCGGCGAACTGGTCGAGGCCTGCAAGCCGACGGGCGTGCCATTACTGCCGGGAATCATGACGCCGACTGAACTAATCGCCGCGCGCGCTGCCGGATTCAATGCCTGCAAACTATTTCCAGCCGAGCAGGCCGGTGGGGTCGACATGCTCAAGGCCATGAGTGGTCCGTTTCCGGATCAGGTGTTTTGCCCCACGGGTGGG
>DASXLF010000457.1:0-1740 GCA_036496405.1 Steroidobacteraceae bacterium
CGGCCGGCGCCCGCCCGGCGCCTCACCCGCTCGACCCGACGCCGGCCGTCGAGGCGAAGCCCTTCAAGGCATTCAAGGCCCAGGCCTTCACGCGCTACGTGATGGCGCTAGCCTGCTCGAAGGGCAACCTGGTGCAGGCCGTTGAAATCGCCAAGCGCTGGCACAACGAGACCCCGGAAGTGGTCGAGGTCCTGCGTGCCGCGGTGGCGGCTGGCACGACGACCGACCCCGCGTGGGCCGCACCGCTCGTCAATTATCAGGTGATGGCGAGCGAATTCATCGAGCTGCTGCGCGCCGAGACCATCCTCGGCCGGCTGAACGGCTACCGTTCTGTGCCATTCAACATCAAGATCCCGCGTCAGACCGCGGGCGCCACCGCGAACTGGGTGGGTGAGGGGCTGAGCAAGCCGGTGTCGAGGCTCGTCTTCGACCAGGTGACGCTGCCTTGGGCGAAGATTGCCGTGATCTGCGTCATCACTCATGAGCTGGCGCGCTTCAGCAATCCGAGCGCTGAGCAGCTCGTGCGTGACGACCTGATCGCTACCATCGCGGAGTTCATGGACAAGCAGTTCATCGATCCCGCCGTCGTGGCGATCGCGGCCCTGAAGCCCGCCTCTATCACCAATGCTGCAGCGATCCACCCGGCTGCGGATAACACGGTGACAGGCGTCACCAACGCATTGGCGAGCGCCATGCTCGCGATGACCAGCCCGCCAAACAACATCCCATTGCGGCGCCCCGCCTGGCTCATGCCCCCGGGCATCGCCATGACGCTCGCCGTCCTGCGGACAGCGACCGACATCTTCGCGTTCCCGACGATGCAGCAGTCGCCTCCAACCCTGATGGGCATCCCGGTCGTGGTCTCGGGTAACATGATTAACGAAATCGTGCTGCTCGAGCAGAGCGAGATGATGGTCGCCGATGACAATCAGACGCTGATCGACATTTCCCAGGAAGCGTCGCTGCAAATGGATACGGCGCCTGCGCCGCCGCCTGCGCCGCTGATCTCCCTGTGGCAGCAGAACATGCTGGGCATCAAGGCAGAGCGCTACATCTACTGGCTCATGCGCCGCGACGGGGCGGTTCAGCGCATTGGCGGCGTCACGCCCATCCCCCTGGGCACGCTGCCCGACGGTCAGCCGCCCGCGCCGGAACCGCAGGCGCTGGCCGCCTGAGGACTGGACGAGTAGACGCGCCGCTTCATCGCGGCGCGTCGCCTTCTAGACAATGGAGACAAGCAATGACGGATCCCCGTCCCAAGCACCGCACGCGCGTCGTTCCTAAAGGCGATGCTGTCACCGTCCGCGCCGAATCCGTGTTTCGCTATCATGGCGAGCTGTTGGCGCGTGGGCGGGTGCTGAACATGCCGCGTGCCGAGGCGGCGGAGATGGCGGCATTGCGCATGGTGAGCTACGTCACCACTGACGCTAAGCCGGCAGGGCCCGCGCCAGGGCGCTACAGCCGTCGCGACATGCGCGCGCGAAAGTAGCTGCGGTGGCTGCGCCGTTCGGCCCCAAACTGCTTGCGCTACTAGACCAGGGCGTGCGCGCGCTGGGGCTCGTGCGCGCCGCGACACTGCCGGCTGCGCAGTGGCTGTGGCCTGGTAGCGGGCTCGGCAACGGTGACCGCGGCCCGCCCGGCTCGTGGCAGATGAACCGCAACAGTCCGCACTTGGGCCAGGAGCTGATCGCTTTCTCGGCGGTCTATGCCTGCATCAATGTCATCGCGTCAGACATCTCC
>DASXLF010000458.1:0-9200 GCA_036496405.1 Steroidobacteraceae bacterium
TGCCGAACAGGAAGAAATTCTCCGCGCCCACCTCGGCGCGGATCTCGATGTTGGCGCCGTCCATGGTGCCTATGGTGAGGGCGCCGTTCATCTGAAATTTCATGTTGCCGGTGCCGGAGGCTTCCTTGCCGGCGGTCGAGATCTGCTCCGAAAGATCGGCGGCCGGATAGATGCGCTGGGCGTTGGTGACGTTGAAGTTCGGCAGGAACACCACCTTGATCAGATCGCGCACACCGGGATCGCGATTGATCACTTCGCCCACCGCGGTGATCAGGCGGATCATGAGCTTCGCGAGATAGTAGCCGGGCGCTGCCTTGCCGGCGAAGATGAATACCCGCGGCTGGATCTCCAGCGTCGGATCGGTCTTCAGGCGACGGTACAGGCTGATCACGTGCAGGATACTCAGGTGCTGACGCTTGTATTCGTGAATGCGCTTGACCTGCACGTCAAAGATGGCATCGGGGTTGACCACTACGCCGGTGCGCTCGCGGATGATGGCCGCCAGCGCGATCTTGTTTTCGCGTTTGATCTCATGCCACTCGGCGCGAAAATCGGGATCCTCGATCAGCGGCTCCAGGCCGCGCAGCTCATAAAGATTGCGGATCCAGTCGGGGCCGATCGCCCGGGTGATGAACTGCGCCAGCCGCGGATTGGACAGCACCATCCAGCGGCGCGGGGTCACGCCGTTGGTCATGTTGCAGAACTTCTCGGGCCACAGCTCGTAGAAGTCGCGCAATACATCGCTTTTGAGCAGATCGGAGTGCAGTCCAGCGACCCCATTGACAGCGTGGCTGCCGACGGTGGCCAGGTGCGCCATGCGCACGTAGCGTTCACCGCTCTCATCAATCAGCGACATGCGCTGCAGGCGCTGCTCGTCGCCAAAGAAGGCGATCCGCACCTCGTCGAGAAAGCGCGCGTTGATCTCGTAGATGATCTCCAGATGGCGCGGCAGCAGGCGGCCGAACAACTCGACCGGCCAGCGCTCGAGCGCCTCGGGCAACAAGGTGTGATTGGTGTAGGCGAAGGTGCGGCGCGTGATGGTCCAGGCGCGGTCCCAATCCATGGCCAGCTCGTCGACCAGCAGGCGCATGAGTTCGGCCACGGCCAGCGACGGGTGCGTATCGTTGAGCTGAATGGCAAATTTCTCGTGAAAGCGCTCGGGCGGAATCCTCTGCACCTGCAGGATGCGCAACATGTCTTGCAATGAAGCGCAGACGAAGAAAAATTGTTGCTCCAGCCGCAGCTCTTTGCCCCTGACCTGGTCATCGTTCGGATACAGCACCTTGGTGATGTTTTCCGAGTCCACCTTCTGGGTCACCGCACCCCAGTAGTCACCGCGATTGAAAACCGAAAAATCGAACGACTCGGGTGCTTCGGCCCGCCACAGCCGCAGCGTGTTGGCCGTGGTCACGTGATAGCCCAGAATGGGCGTGTCGTACGGGACGCCGACCACCACCCGCGCCGGCACCCAGCGCACGCGATGTCGTCCATGCTCATCGGTATAGGATTCTGTGTGGCCGCCCAACTTGACGTCCACGGACCATTCCGGCCGCATCAGCTCCCACGGGCTGCCGAACCGTAACCACTTATCGGTCTTCTCCACCTGCCAGCCATCGATGATTTCCTGCTGGAAGATGCCGTACTCGTAGCGGATGCCGTAGGCCATGCAGGGCACCTGCAGGGTGGCGAGCGATTCGATGAAGCAGGCGGCCAGCCGGCCCAGCCCGCCATTGCCGAGCCCGGGCTCGTCCTCGTGACGCAGCAGGTCGTCCAGATCCAGCCCCAGTTCGCCCACCGCCTCGCGCGCGGGCTGGTAGAGATCGAGATTGATCAGATTGTTGGCCAGGTGCGGCCCCATGAGGAATTCGGCCGACAGATAGGCCACGGTGCGGGACCCACAGCTGGTATAGGTCGAGGCGGTGCTGATCCAGCGCTGCAGCATGCGGTCGCGCACGGCATAGGCGAGCGCCATGTAATAGTCGTTGCCGGTGGCCAGGGCCGGGAACTTGCCCTGCATGTAATACAGGTTGTCGAGGAAGGCGCGCTTGAGAGCGTCCTTGTTCATCGCCACCCGATCGACTTCAGGTGCCAACGGCTCCGCCGGCACTTTTGGCACTGCTGAATTCATGGGGCTAGCCTACGGCAGAGCGACTGGTCGTACCAGTTGCCGCTCCCGCGCCGCCTGAGCGAACTCCTGCGCGCTCTGTGGTCTAATGAGCGAACTGCCGCCACGAGCCTTTGGAATCGATGCCAAGACAAGGAATTACAGCCGCGTTGCTGGCGCTGGGTGGTTGGCTGTTCGGGTGCGCCACACCGGCATTGTCGCTGGCGGCCGACAGCGTAGTGTTCGCTCGCCACGTGGCACCCACCGCCACGGATCAGGTCATCGTCAAGTGGCGCGACACTGGCGTCGCGGCAGTGCAGACACCCACCATTGAGGAGCGCACCGCGCGCCTGCGGGCCAACACCGGCGCCGAGGTGCAGCCGCGGCGCAATCTGTACGGCCAGCTCGACGTGCTGCGGCTCTCGCATGCCATGACGCCGTACGAAATGGGCCCGCTGCTGGCCCAGATCAGATCCGATCCCGGCGTGGAATACGCCGAACCCGACGGCTGGCGATTCATCACCCAGAGCACGATGACCGCAACGCCTGACGATCCGCACTTCTCGGCCGGCTCCGATGCCAATGGCACCTGGAACGGACAGTGGTACCTGCTGCCGAGCTCTTCGACAACGCCGTCGGCACTCTCGGTCACCAGCGTCTGGCCGACCAACGCCGGCTCTTCCAGCGTCGTCGTAGCCGTCATCGATACCGGCATCATCACGGCGCATCCGGATCTGCAGGGCAAACTGCTGCCGGGATATGACTTCGTGAGTTGCGATGAAGGTAACACCGCGAATACCGTTCAGTGCAGCGCCTCCGGATCCGCGGCCACTTACCTGTTCGCCAATGACGGCGGCGGCTGGGATGCCGATCCTTCCGACCCGGGCGACTGGATTAGTTCGGCCGACATTGCCCTGCCGCTGTTCCAGAGCGCCGGCTGCACCACCACCGCTCCCAGCTCCTGGCACGGCACCCGGGTGGCGGGCATCATCGGCGCACTCACCAACAACAGTATCGGTATTGCGGGCATCGCCCCGGCGACCATGCTGCTGCCGATTCGGGCGATCGGCGTGTGCACCGGTCGGGTTTCTGATATCGCCGCGGCAATCACCTGGGCCTACGGCGGCACAGTCACGGGAGTGCCGGTCAATCCGAATCCGGCCAACATCATCAACTTGAGCCTGGGCGCAGCGCAGCCCTGCTCCGCCACCGAGCAGGACGCGGTCTCGGGCGCGATCGCGGCCAATGTGCTGGTGGTGGGCGCCGCCGGCAATCTTGGCGGACCGGTCAATGCGCCCGCCAATTGCACCGGTGTGCTGTCGGTGGCTGGAATTCGTGAAGCGGGCACCAAGGTCGGTTACAGCAGCCTCAGCAGCGCCGACGCGGCCGTGAGCATCGCAGCACCCGCGGGCAACTGCGTCAATATCGTCGCCACCGAACCGTGCGTGTTTTCGATCGAGACCACCAGCGACGCCGGCAGCACGACGCCGTCGCCGACGCCCGGGTTCTACACCTACGCACTATTGAATCCCAGCTACCTCAGCGCCGGCGGCAATCCCGACAATGAAGGCAGCGTCGGCACCAGCTTTTCAGCGCCCATGGCTGCGGGCGTGGCAGCCCTGATGCTGGCGGCATCGCCCGCAATGACGCCCTCGCAACTGATCGCGCGCATGCAGTCGAGTGCGCTGGCATTTCCGACTTCCTCATCGACCAGTTCCACCCAGTGCCAGCTGGCCTCGAACGCCACGGACTCGACCACCGGCCTGTACACCGACACCAGCCAGAACACGGAGTGCGTCTGCACCAAGGCCACCTGCGGTGCCGGTATGCTCAATGCCGCCAGCGCCGTGACCGCGGCTGCGGGAATGTTCGTGCAGATCTCGGCCTCGAGCACCAGCGGCAACATCGGCCAGCACATTACGCTCAATGGCAGCGGCAGCACCGCGGCCACCGGCTTTACCATCGTCTCCTACCAATGGACCACGATTCCCTCCACCAGCGATCAGCTCATCAATGCCAATCAGCCGATCGCCACCCTGGTGATACCCTCGTTCCGCTCGATCCAGGTCATGCTCACCATCACCGATAACGCCGGCAACACCGCCTCGAGCACGATTACGATCAAGTCGGCGTTCGGCGCCGCCAGCGGTGCGGGCGCTTTCGGTGCCGAGCTGCTGGTATTGGCTGCGCTCACCGGCGCGGCACTGATACGTCGCCGCCGCATCGCCGCGGCCGCCGCTTGAAATTCGACAGGAGAAGCCGTTGACCGTCATGCGATGTGCCCGAATCATTTTTTGCGTGGCCGCTGGGTTGGCCATGAGCGCCTGCAGCAATAACACCAACCGCGCGGTCACCGCGACGGTTGGAGTCGATACCGGTGTCACGCTGACCACGGCCGGCAGCGCAACATCATTACTGGCGGGCTCGACATTGGCGCTCGGCGCAACCGTGTCCAATGCCAGCAATAATGCCGGGGTCACTTGGGTCCTGCTCGGGGAAGGCTCGCTGACGGATATCACTGCCACCACTGCCACCTACAATGCGCCCGCGAGCGTCACCGGCGCGACCACCGCCCTCATAACCGCCACCGCGGTTGCTAATGCGCAGCAGATCGGCTCCGTCGGACTGATCGTTCTCGGCACGCCGCTGATCGACAACGAAACCCTGTTCCCGGCCAACGTCAACGTCCCCTACCAGGCGTCGGTGTCCGCGGCCGGTGGCGATGCGCCGTTCACCTGGGTGGTGCTGTCCGGTGCCCTGCCGCCGGGACTGGTGTTGAGCGGTTCCACCGGCGCGGTCACTAACATCCAGGGCACTCCCACCACCACCGGCACTTTCTCGTTCACGCTACAGGCCACCGATACCTTGGGACGTGTAGCCACGGTGGATATGTCGATGGTCGTCAACGCCCAGGCCGCCTGCGTGCTGTCGGGCAATTTCACCTTTCAGTTTTCTGGATTCCGCGGCGGCGGCGCGGCCAGCCACAGCGGCGCGATCGCCATCGACTCGATCGGTGATGTCACCGGCGAGCAGGACTACAAGGATCCCACCCGCACCACCACGGCCGAGACGCTGACATCGGGCACGTGCATCAATCGTGAAACCAACACCGGCGTACTGACGCTCAAGGCTCCCAGCGGCCAGCTGGTATACAACTTTGCGGCCACGCCGCCGGACGCGAACGGCATCATTCACTCCGCCAGACTGCAGCTCATCAGCTCCGGCGGTGACGCAGGCTCGGGGCTGATGACTTTGCAGGACGCTACCGCGATCACGGCCGCACCCCCGAGCGGAGGCTTCGCCTTCGGACTGATCGGCGTGGAGGGATCCGGCGTGCATTTTGGCACCGCGGGGCGCTTCACCGCCGACACCACCGGCGCACTGAGCACCGGACTCATCGATTCCAACGATCCGGTGAACACCCTCACCAATGCCAGCATGACCGGCACGGTAACGGCCCCCGATGCCAACGGGCGCGGGACCCTGACGCTCATTTCCGGTGCCTTTACCTCGACTCTCGCCTACTACACTGTGGGTGCGGGCAAGGCGTTCCTGATCGATATCGATAGCGGCAAGGGAACCGCCAGCGCGATCGGCCAGATGACTGCGCAGGTCGGTGATGCCAGCCCGACGACCTTCGACAATGGCGCCATGGCCACGCCGTCAATCCTGAGCCTGTTCGGTGCCGCCCAATCGGCCGAACCGGTAACCGTCATGTCGCTCGGGCGCCTGTCCAACGCCAATCCGGCGGCCGGCACGCTTGACGTCGGGCTCGATACTTCGGATCAGGCGACCGACATCAGCGATGAGCCCTTCAGCGCGCAGCCCTATTCAGTGGGCACGACCGGGCGCGGCGTGCTGACGCTGACCGACCCCAACGGAATAATTTCCCTGACGTTCTATCTGGACGGAATGTCCAACGGCTATGTGGTCGTGCACGGCAGCAGCGCCGGCAGCGCCGGACTGCTCGAGCAGCAGTTCCAGGGACCGTACGCGAACCCGCCGCCCACCGGTATCTTCCCGGCGACCCAGAACAATGCGTTCGTGAGCGATACCGCCTTTCCGCAGGCGCCAGGTCCGATCAGCCTGGAACCGCTGGTGTTCCTGAACTTCGACCAGATCTCGAGCAACTTCTTCAACGGTTCATTCGCCATCGACGCCAATACCGGCCGTGGCCTGGGTACCGTGGTCGATAACGGCATTGGCACCAGTGCCGGCGCGCTCTATATCGTCTCGCCCACCAAGATGGATCTGTTGCGATACGGGACGCGCGCGGTGGATGGCTCGATCGAATTCATGATCCAGAACTAGAGCGTGATGGAGCCGCGTCCCAGTTCGATCACCTCGCCGCCTACTTGGATCTGCCGATTGGCATCAACGTCGAGATACAGCGTCGACGGCCGACCGACGAGTTCGCCTTGCGAGATCAAGGCCTTGTAGGGTAAATCTCGACACATCGCCAGCCACCATCCGCCCAGGTTCGCGCACGCCGAGCCGGTGGCCGGATCCTCGAGCACCGCCGCGCCCTGCGGGAAGAAAAATCTCGCCAGCGTGCCACCCGAGGCCTGCGCTGGCGCAAACACATAGGCCATGGCCTGGCCGGTGACGCTCACCAGGGTCTCGAATAGTTTGCGATCGGGCGCCGCTTTGCGTACGGCCGCTTCGCTGGCCAGCGGCACGATCAACTGCTCGTTGCCAGCCTTCACCCACAGCGGCCGGTCGAGCAGATCGCTGTCGGCAAGACCCAGCAACTGCGCCAGACGCGCTCTCGGTAGTTCCACGTCGCGCCAGCTCGGACTTTGTGCCGAAAGCGTCCAGCGCGAGCCCTCAGCCGCGACCGGGATGATGCCCGCCTGCATCTCCAGCGACAGGTTGTCGCCGCCCAGTTTCAGCGCCCGGCACACGTGCGCGCTACCCAGCGTCGGGTGGCCGGCGAAAGGCAGTTCATAGTTGGGGGTGAAGATGCGCACCCGGACGCTGGCTTTGGTCGATGGCAGCAGAAAGGTGGTTTCCGACAGATTGAACTGACGTGCCAGCGCCTGCATGACGCCATCGCTCAGTCCGTTGCCGTCCTCGAATACGCACAGCGGATTGCCGCTGAGTGCGCGCCCCTCCCGGGTAAAGACATTCACCAGCCGATAGTGCAGCGCCGTGCTCACGGTGCCCGCGCCGGCACCACGCGCTGATCGATGGCGCCGAAAATCGACCGCCCATCGACGTCCAACAGCTCGATGCGCACGCGATCGCCATGCTTGAGATAATCGGTCCGCGCATTGCCCGATTCGGACTGCTCAACGCCGCGACGTTCGGCGATGCAGGCCGAACCCACGCTGCGATGGTCGGAGTTCGCGATCGTGCCCGATCCTATGACTGTTCCCGCGCTCAGGTTGCGCGTGCGCGCGGCATGTGAAATCAGTTGCTCGAAACTGAAGCCCATCTGGCCGCAGTGCGGATGGCCGAATTCCTGCTCGTTCCAATAGACGTGTATGGGTAACTGCACGCGCCCATCTGCCCAGGCGCCACCGAGCTCTTCCGGGGTCACCGCCACCGGCCCAAAACTGGTCGACGGCTTGCTCTGCAGGAAACCAAATCCGGTCTTGACTTCCCTGCCGGCTATCGCGCGCAGACTCCAATCGTTGATGAGCACCAACAGCTTGATGTGGGCGCTCGCCTGGGCCGCGGACGTGCCCATCGGCACGCGATCGGTGATGATCCCGATCTCGGCTTCGAAATCCATGCCGTCCTGGTCGGAAGGCAACGGCACATCATCGGCCGGACCCAGGAAGTCATCGCCAGCGCCCTGATACATCAACGGTACGGTACGCCGGTCGTTGCCAGGTTCGCGATTGAACAGCTTGTCGAGCAGATCGCCGTGACTGGGAAACGCCGAGGCATCAAGCCATTGCCAAGTGCGCGGCAGCGGTGAACTGAGCTGAGGAATTTCCAAAGCGAACGAGCCAGCGGCGTGACCGGCATTGATATCGGCGTACAGACTCTGCAGCTTTGGCTCACTGGCAGGCCAGGTCTCGATGGCCTGCTGCAAAGTCGGAGCAACGGAGGCGGCGATCACCCCACGCGCCAGGTCCTTCGACACTACCAGCAGCTTGCCATCTTTCGTGCCGTCCTTGAGGGTAGCCAATTTCAACTGCAAATCTCCTCGCGACGAGCCTAGCGCGCGTCCATTACACCACCCATTGGGTAAGGCTGCCGGCGAAACTAGCGCCGATGGCTCACGGACTCGCTAGCGCGGGCTGAGCTCCGACAAGCGCCGTTTGGCGGCCAGATCGGACACCTTGCGCACGTCGTTCTTCGAGCTGGCCTGACGTGCCCACACGTGATCGCGCATTTCCGGCATGCGGCGGTATTCGGCTACCGCCTCGGAAAGCAGGTTCAGTGAGCGGTCGCAATCAAAAGCCGTCAACGCAATCTGCAGCTGGTCCAGGATCTGCTGCATGCGCGGCCAGGACAGCGAATGTTCCATGGCCCGCATGATCATCGGATGATCGGTACCCGTGACATTCGTGCCTATGAGCAGTTCCTCGAACAGCTTCTCGGCCGCGCGCAAACCCGTGTATTTGATCTCTATGTCGCCACGCGGATTGGTGGCGTCACGCACGCTGAGACCCATCAAGCCAATCAATCGGCGCGCCAGTTCGTCGATGCGAACCGGCTGCCCCATATCGAGCACGAATACGTCGCCGCCTCCGGCCATGGCACCGGCCTGAATGACCAGCTGTGCTGCCTCGGGTATGGTCATGAAATATCTGATCACATCGGGGTGCGTGACGGTGACCGGGCCGCCCTGCCTGATCTGCTCCTGGAACAAGGGCACCACGGATCCCGAAGACGCCAGCACGTTGCCGAAACGGACCATGCAGAAGCGCGTGACTTTAGTTCGTTGCTGCAGCGCCTGCAGAACTAGTTCGGCCAGGCGTTTGGTGGCGCCCATAACATTGGTGGGATTGACCGCTTTGTCCGTGGAAATCAGGACGAAAGTGTCCACTCCGGCCTCTACCGCCGCTTCCGCCGTGCACCAGGTGCCGATGACGTTGTTATGTATCCCCTCGATGACATTGTGCTCGACGATGGGTACGTG
>DASXLF010000459.1:0-1991 GCA_036496405.1 Steroidobacteraceae bacterium
CGAGAACAGCACGAACGCCGCCAGATCCAGATCCGCCGTCAGTTCGTCCAGGTGACAGGCGCCATCAACCTTCGGACGCAGCACATGCTCCAGACGCTCTCCCGTCAGCGCCGGCACGATGCCGTCGTCCAGCGTCGCTGCAAGGTGGAACACACCCGTCAACGGATGCTCCACCGCGATGGCGCTCAACACCGAACCAACCGCTGCGCGATCGGCGACGTCGCAGCTCACGACCTCGACCGTCTGCGCCCCCAGACCCTGCAGCTCCGCCACAAGCTCTGGCGCGCCCGGGGTCTGAAGCCCGCGACGCGACGTCAACACCAGGTGACGCACCCCGTGAACCGCAACCAGATGCCGCGCAACCGCGCGCCCAAGCTCACCCACACCACCTGTGATCAGCACCGTCCCATTACCATCAAGACGACGCGGCAACTGCACCACCTGCTTGCCGACATGACGACCCTGCGCCATCTGCCGCAGTGCTGCCGGCAATTGCCGCACATCGTAGGCAACGTACGGCAAGGCCGCGATGACGCCCTGCTCAAACAGACCCACTAACTGCTGCAGCAGCGCCTGTATCCGCTCGGGAGCTTCCTGCGTCAGCACAAACGTCTGGTAGCTCACGCCCCGGTACTTCCCGGCTATCTCGCCTGGCACCCGCAGGTCGGCCAGTCCCATCTCCAAAAAGCGGCCGCCGCGCGGCAGAAGCCGTAGCGACGCGTCGACGAACTCTCCCGTCAGCGAGTTGAGGACGACATCCACACCCCGCCCATCCGTCGCCGACAGAAATTGCGTCTCGAAGCTCAGGTCCCGCGAACTCGCGATATGCCGCCCATCCAGTCCCATCCGCTCCAGCACCGGCCACTTGGGCGCGCTCGCTGTGCCATACACCTCCGCACCAAGGTGTTTGCACAGCTGCACCGCGGCCATCCCAACGCCGCCAGCCGCCGCGTGAACCAGAACGCGATCTCCCGCCTGGACCTGCCCAAGCTCCTGCAGCGCATACAGTGCCGTCAGATAGGCCAGCGGCACCGTGGCCGCTGCCTCAAACGACATTCCCGCCGGCACCTTCACAACCAGCTGCGCCGATGTCACCGCTCGTGTGCCAAAGCACCCGAGCCCAAGTCCAAACACCCGATCACCAACACAAACCGACGTCACATCCGCGCAGACCGCTTCCACAACACCGGCAAACTCGAACCCGATGCCAGGTGACTCGATCTGCCCCAGCGCGATCAGCACATCGCGGAAGTTCATTCCCGCCGCACGCACGCTGATCCGGACATGACCTGGTGACAATGGCTCGGACAGCTCCGGCGCCGCCACCAGGCTCACTCCGTCGAGCCGACCGCGATCGCTGATCGCAACACGGTAATCCTGCGCCGCCGCAGGCACCTGAAGCGCACCCGCTGCTGCTGCGGCGCGCGCCAGCCGTGGCGCCACTGCCGCGCCATGGCGCAGCGCCAGCTCGGGCTCTGCGGTTGTCGCCAACAGCCTGCTCAGCACGGCCGCCTCGACTGCAGGCCCATCGACGTCCACAAGCTGCAGCTGACGATCCGGATGTTCCGCACGCGCGCTCCGCACCAGTCCCCACAGCGGCGCGCGCGACAGGTCGGACACCCCTTCATCAGGCCCTGTCGACACCGCTGCGCGCGTCAGCCACGCCACCGCCGTGTCGTTCAACCGCGCTTCGCCAAGGATCCCCTGCAGCTCGACCAGGCCTCGTGCCGCCGCCGCATGCGTCGCCGCAACAAGGCTGCCAGCTGCCTCCGACACATGGTCGAACACAATCCAGCCCGGGATCGCTGCGCCATCATCAAGCCGCCCAACCAACGCCGACACGCTCGCGACCTGCTCAAGACCAAGACGCCCCGCCAGCTCGCCGTCGCCTCCCACCATCAGCGGCTGCACTTCAGGCCCAGCCTCGCTCAACGCCACCGCACGCCACTCCAGCCGGTACAGATGCTGCGCCTCGCTGCGCGAGGCCTGCC
>DASXLF010000460.1:0-4491 GCA_036496405.1 Steroidobacteraceae bacterium
TCCTTGACGATCTGATTCTTGAACGGGCCGTACGGGAATGCGTTCACCGTATACAAATACAGATCATTATCGTCCAGGAAGCTCTTGAGCTTGGCGCGCTCGGCCGGCGAATTGATCAGCGTGTCGGTGGAGGCGTGCGACAGGCGCAGTGACACGCCGAACGGTGCGTTGGGTGACACGCGCGCCTTCACCCGCGGCACGTAGGTGATCAGGCTGTGCCACATCTCGCTCCACGTATCCCCCGGGTGTACCAGCGTGGAATAAGTGAGGTGACCGTACTTGCCCAGGTCCATTTATAGTTCTCCAGATTTATTTATCGGTCAGGCGACGGATTCGACTTGGCTCGAGTGAGCGGAACGCAGGATCGCCTCGGTGACCGCGGCACCGTGCACCATCTGCTGATGCGAAATGGGATAGCTCGCGCCGCCGCTGGCGGCCACCGCGAACGCCTCCAGTTCCGCGCGATTGACGTCGAACAGCGGCACCTCGAGGCTCTCGGCATCGCCCTTGACGGGTTGAATGACATAGCTGCCGAACAGACCGCTGCGCCGCTGGTGCGAGGACTGACCGGCGACGTGCACCGCGCCGCCCAGCAGCGCCATGGCCTTGGATCCATAAACCTGGAAGCGGAAGCTGCCGGCCGTGGCCATCATGGTGCCCAGGTACGCCGACATGCCGGCCTTCATGCGCATGAGCACCGAGGTGGTGTCGTCGTTGTTATTGCTGACCGCGCGGCGAAAGCTCTGGCAGTACACGTGCTCCACGGCACCGAACAGATCGATCAGGCCGTCGATGGCGTGCACGCCCATGGGAATGAGACCCCCACAGGGCGCCTCATCGGATTGCGAGCGCCACGCCTCGGCACTGGCGGTGAGGCCGTTGGGTCCGCTCATGGTGCACTCGGCATGCAGAATGGTGCCGAGCTCGCCGCTCTGGATACGGCGTTTGAGATCGATCCAGCTGGGGTGAAAACGCCGGTTGTAGCCCAGACCCAAGGTCACGCCCGCGCGCTCCACCGCGGCGATGGCCGCCAGCGCCGTGGCCTTGTGCACCGACAGCGGCTTCTCGCAGAACACATGCTTGCCGGCGTTGGCGGCGGCGATGATCTGCTCGGTGTGACCGGCCGGCGGGGTGGCCAGCACGATCGCCTCCACCCCCGGAAGGCGCAGCAGCTCTTCCAGGCTCGACACCAGGGTCAGTTGGTGCTTGGCGGCCACCTCTCGGTCGCGCTCGGACTGCGAGCGGCTCGAGGCCGCCACGAAGCGGATGGCGCTGCTGTCCTCGACCGACTCCACCAGCGTCGCGCCCCACCACCCCAACCCGGCAATCGCGGCCTTGATCACGATGTCCCCCCGAATTCCCATCCGCGCGGCAACAACCGGCGGATGCCAATGATCCGGTGATTATATCGGTAAAGTGGAAGTTTTTATTGAATAATCGACTATAATGTCGATCGTCAATTCCGGCGGACGCGGCTATTCCAGCCCGCTGCGACGGAATTGCTCGCGCGCCATCACTGACCAGTCGAGCGCGGCCTCGCCACGCTCGCAGGCGCTCGCCAGGTGGTCGTGCCACACCTGGCCGCTGGGCAGCGGCACCCGCGCCCGCTCGCCCGCCTGCAGGGCCAGCCGCGCATCCTTCAATCCCACGCTCGCCGCCGCACCCACCCGGCCCCAGTCCTGCTTGGCGATGACATCCCCGTAGACCTGGTAGGCGGTGCAGTTGAACAGGCCCTGGGTCAGCACCTCGCGGAACAGCTCCGCATCCACCCCATAGCGCCGCACCAGCGCCATGCCCTCTCCCATGGCCTCGATCGCGCAGCCCAGCACGAAGTTATTGGCGATCTTGATCGCCACCGCCGACAGCGGATTGTCGCCGGCCAAAAAAATGTGTTCCGTGAGACTTTTGAGTACCGGGGTAATGCGCGCGATGGCCGCGGCCGGGCCAGCCGCGATCAATCCCAAGGTGCCCGCGGCCGCGCGCTCCGGTCGGCCCAGCAGCGGGCAGGACAAGAGCACCTGGCGCGCACGCTCGTGCGCCGCGACCAGCTTTTCCATGATGGGCACGCCGTGCGTACCGGTGACCATGTGCATGGCCGCCGGCGCCAGCGAGTCGATGACACCGCCCGGCCCCAGTGTCACCGACTCGAGACTCTCATCGCTGGGCAGCGCGCTGATCAGCAGCTCGCGGCCGTGACACAACTCGGCGAGATCGCGCGCGATGCTGGCACCGAGCGCTGCGAACGCTGTGGTCTGTTGCGGATTGGGATGGAACACGGCGAGCTCGTAGCCCTGCGACAGCAGCCGGCGCGCCATGGCGCCGCCCATGCGCCCTAGTCCGACCAGCCCTATTTTCATAGGCCCGCCCGCTTCGCGAAAACCATATTCATGGCGCTTTAATCGGCAAATTGACGGGGATCTGCATCATATTCGATAATGGTAAATTGCGCGACGGCCCGTGTCTTTCTCATCGCGGAGCAGGTATGCCCAGTCTTCATTTCCCTCCGGCGCTGGTGGCACTGCGCATCATCTGCGGTTTTTTTTTCCTGCCGCACATCATCGGCAAATTCACCGCCCGCGAAGCCGCGTCCGGATTCTTCCACGCCGCGGGCTTCCGGCCGGCCATGCGCTTTCTCTATCTCGCCATGGCGATTGAAGTGACGCTGGCGATACTGCTGATGGCCGGATTGTTCGTGCGACCCGTCGCCTGCATCGCCGCGGTGTATCTGTTCATCGCCGCCGCCGCGGTCATCAAGGTGGAGAAGAAATGGCTGTGGCATATCGGCGGCTGCGAATTCCCCCTGTTCTGGGGTATTTGCTGTCTCATCGTCGCCAGCGCCGCCTGAGCCCGCCGTGGCATTGAAGCTCGGATTCATCGGCCTGGGTCGTATGGGCCAGTGCATGGTGCCGCGGCTGCTGGCGGCCGGTTACGACGTGGCACTCTACAATCGCAGTCCGGAAAAACTGCCACCACTGATCGGCCTCGGCGCCCACGCCAGCGCCAGCATCGCGCAAGTGGCCGCCTACGGCGGCCTGGTGCTGACCATGCTGTCGGATGATGCGGCGCTGGCCGCGGTAACGCAGGAGCGCGGCGGCCTGATCGACAGCCTGCCGGCCGGCGGCATTCATGTGGCCATGGGCACGCACGGCGTGACCGCCATCCAGGCGCTCACCGCAGCGCACGCGCGTGCCGGGCAAGTGCTGCTGGCCGCCCCGGTGCTGGGCCGCCCCGAAGCCGTGACCGCCGGGCGCCTGGCCATCATCGTCGCTGGGGATGCCACCGCCGTCGCCAGCGCGCTGCCGGTACTGACGGCGCTGGGCCGGCGGGTGTTCCAGGCCGGCAGCGAGCCGGCCTGTGCCTCGGCGCTCAAGCTGGCCAACAACAGCCTTCTTGCGTGCGCCATCGAGGCGCTCGGCGAAGCCTTCGCACTGATCGAAAAAAGCGGCGCCGCCAGCCGCGTCTTCCACGACGTGCTCACCGACGGCCTGTTCGCCTGCCCGGCCTATCAGACCTACGCCACCCTGATCGCCGATAAATCCTGGGACCAGGTGGGCTTCACCGTGGCGCTCGCGCTCAAGGACATCGACCTGGCGCTGGCCGCGGGCAGCGATGCCGGCGTGCCCATGCCCAGCACCGAAGTGTGCCGGCAGCGATTGCTGGGCGCCATTGCGCACGGCGACCGGCAGCGCGACTGGGCGGCGATGGCGCTCGAACAGGCGCGCGCCAGCGGCCTGGCCTGACATGCCCAGCGCCCTGTTCTCGCCCATCGCCCTGCGCGGGCTGAGTCTGCCCAATCGCATCGTGGTATCGCCCATGTGCCAGTACAACTCCAGCGCCGGCTCCGCCACCGACTGGCATCTCATGCACCTGGGTTCGCTGTCCATGGGAGCGGCCGGTTTGCTGATGGTGGAGATGACCAACGTCAGCCTGCAGGGGCGCATCTCGCCACGCTGCGCCACCTTGTGCAGCGATGACAACGAAGCGGCGCTGAAGCGCGTCATCGATTTTTGCCGCAGCTACGGCGTGGCGCGGCTGGGCCTGCAACTGGCGCACGCCGGGCGCAAGGGCTCGCAGCAACCGCCGGCCGAAGGCGGCAAACCGCTCAGCGCGCCACAAGGTGCCTGGGAAACCATCGCCCCCTCGGCCATCCCCTACGGTCCGGACTGGCCGGCCCCGCGCGCCATGACCGCCGCCGATATGGCGCAACTGATTGGCGAGCACGTCGAGGCGGTGCAGCGCGCACAGCGCATCGGCTTCGATGTCATCGAAATGCACGGCGGCCACGGCTATCTCATGCACCAGTTTCTCTCGCCGCTGTCCAACCAGCGCCGCGATGACTACGGCGGCTCGCTCGACAATCGCATGCGCTTTCCATTAGAGGTTTTTCAGGCCATGCGCGCTGCATGGCCAGCGGACAAGCCGCTCGGCATACGCCTGTCGGCCACCGATTGGGTGGACGGGGGCTGGAACCTGGATGACGCCGTGGTGTTT
>DASXLF010000461.1:0-1502 GCA_036496405.1 Steroidobacteraceae bacterium
AAGGTAACGGTGCATCTGGAAGGCGCGCCCAATAAGGCTGCAGCGGGCGCACAAGGCAAAGGAAGGCGCACGCATTGAGTCCGTCGCGCACATTTATTTTGCGGCCGGTGGCCACCACGCTGCTGATGGTGGCGATCCTGCTGACTGGGATGGTCGCCTATCAGTTTCTGCCGCTGGCAGCCTTGCCGGAAGTCGATTATCCCACCATCCAGATCCAGACTTTCTATCCCGGTGCCAGCCCCGATGTGATGACCTCGTCGGTCACCGCGCCGCTGGAACGCCAGCTGGGCGAAATGCCGAGCCTGCAGCAAATGACCTCCACCAGCTCCGCCGGTGCTTCGGTCATCACGCTCCAGTTCAGCCTGGATATCAACCTCGACATCGCGGAGCAGGAGGTGCAGGCCGCAATCAATGCCGCGGGCAATCTGCTGCCCGCCGATCTGCCCGCTCCCCCTATCTATGCCAAGGTCAATCCCGCCGACGCGCCGATCCTGGCGCTGGCGCTGACATCAAAGACGCTGCCGCTGCCCCAGGTCGAGGACTACGCCGATACCCGGCTGGCCCAGAAAATCTCGCAGCTCGCCGGCGTCGGCCTGGTCAGCATCAGCGGCGGCCAACGCCCGGCCGTGCGCGTCCAGGCCAATCCCCGCGCGCTCGCAGCCTACGGCCTCAATATCGACGATCTGCGCAGCACCATCGCCAACGCCAATGTGAACACGCCCAAGGGCAGCTTCGACGGGCCCTCGCGTGCTTACACGATCAACGCCAACGACCAGCTGCAGAGCGCGGATGAATATCTCGATCTGGTGATCGCCTACAAGAACGGTTCGCCGGTGCATCTGCGCGATGTCGCCACCGTCGTCGACAGCGCCGAGAACACCAAGCTCGCCGCCTGGCAGAACACCACGCCGGCGGTGATCCTGAACATCCAGCGCCAGCCCGGCGCGAACGTCATCGATGTGGTGGACCGCATCAAGGCCTTGCTACCCGATCTGCAGAGCTCGCTGCCGGCCGCCATCGACGTGGCGGTGATGACCGACCGCACGGTGACGATCCGCGCTTCCGTGCGCGATGTGGAGTTCGAGCTGGGGCTCGCGGTCGCGCTCGTCGTGCTGGTCATGTACGTCTTCCTGCGCAGCCTGCGCGCCACCATCATTCCCAGCCTGTCGGTGCCGCTGTCGCTGGTCGGAACCCTCGGCGCCATGTATCTGCTGGGTTTCAGCATCGACAATCTCTCGCTGATGGCGCTGACGATCGCTACGGGCTTCGTCGTCGACGATGCCATCGTCATGATCGAGAACATCTCGCGCTATATCGAGGAGGGCATGAAGCCGCTGGAGGCAGCGCTCAAGGGCGCGGGCCAGGTCGGCTTCACCATCGTATCGCTCACCATCTCGCTGATCGCGGTGCTGATTCCGCTGCTGTTCATGGGCGATATCGTTGGCAGGTTGTTCCGGGAGTTTGCAGTAACGCTGGCAGTGACGATCCTGGTGTCGGCCTTC
>DASXLF010000462.1:0-2489 GCA_036496405.1 Steroidobacteraceae bacterium
CGCTGCCTGCCCTGATCCAGACGCTCTTCCCAGGTGCTGCTGCGCCGACCAACTTCCCGCGCACCGACCTGGTTGCTGCTTTCCTCACCGGCGTGGAGGGCGTCAACAAGCCAGCCAATGGCAAGGCTTCGGAAATGCTGCGGCTCAACACATCGGTGGCGCCGACACCCAGGGCCAAGCAGAACAATCTCGGTGTGCTGGCCGGCGACACCGCCGGATTCCCCAACGGCCGCCGGCCCGGCGACGACGTGGTGGACGCCGAATTGCGCGTTGCGATGGGCGCGCTGTGCGTGGCCACCGGTGCGACCGACACGCTCAAGGTCGGCTGCAAGCCAGGCGACGCTCCTGCAGGCGGTGCGGCGTTGACCGATGGCGCACTACAGAGTCCGGCGCAATTCCCGGATGCATTTCCCTACCTGAACACGCCGCTGCCGGGTGCGCAGTAAGGAGCACGCCATGAACCGCATGTTCATTCGAATCGGTCTCCCGCTGGTTGCGGCATTGGTTGTTGCCGCCTGTGGGGGTGGTGGGGGCGGCTATGTTCCGCCCATAGGCGGCGCGACGTCCACCACGACTACGGATGCCCTCGATGAGTTCCTGGCCTATGTCAAGGCGCTCATCGCGACCGCGGCGGACACGGCAGAACCGGCCGATGTGACGGCCTTCGATCCGCCGAAGACCACAGAGACTCGAGAGCCCATCGGTACGCAGTGATGCGCACGCTTCATGCCCAGAGGGCCGGCCTCGTGCGATGCGGGATGCTGGCGGCGCTCTTGCTTGCGGCCAGCGCCCCGCTGGGCGCCGCGCCGCGCGTCCCGGCCGGCGACGACGTCATCGTCGAGACCCTTCCCGCCATCGCGGGGTGGTCGCTCGAACAGCGGCGATTGCGGCAGGCGCTGGCACAGCATCCGCATGACGAAGCCACCGCGATCGCTGCCGCCCAAGCCTACCTGGAGCTGGCGCGAACGCAGGGCGATGCACGCTACGCCGGCTACGCCATCGGCGCGCTGCAGGCCTGGGACTCGACGGCGGAGATGCAGACGCCGCCAGCCGTGCTGGTGATGCGGGCCACGGTTGCGCAGTTCCTGCATGACTTCGATGCCGCCGAAACCACTTTGAAGTCGGCGCTTTCCCGGCAGCCCGGCAATGCGCAGGCGTGGATCACGCTGGCCACGATCCTGCGCGTGCGTGGCCGCTATGCCGAGTCGGACGCCGCGTGCCGTGCGCTCGGCCGCGCCGGACCGGCGTTCTATGGCCTGGCCTGCCTGGCCGAGAACGCCGGCCTGCGCGGCGACCATGCGTCGGCACGCGACACCCTGCGCAGCTTGCTGGCCGATCCGAACCTCCAAGGCGCGCAGCAGGCGGGCACGCGCCAGTGGCTGTTCACCACCCTGGCTGAGGTCGAGGAACTCGCAGGCCGCCCCACCGTAGCCGAGGCCTTGTACAAGCAGGCGCTGCAAGCCGAGCGCTCGGGGTACCTCCTGATCGCGTACAGCGACTTCCTGCTGCGCCAGAAACGGCCCGCCGAAGTGCCTGCGTTGCTCGCCAAGGAGCCCCGCAGTGATGCGGTGCTGCTGCGGCTGGCCATTGCCGCACGCCGGGCAGACAGCGCAGGCATCGCTCGCCAGGATTCAGAAGAACTGCAGGCTCGTTTCGATGCGGCGGCGCAGCGGCCTGGCAATGCCGAGGCACACGCACGCGAGGGTGCGTTGTTCGCGCTCGATGTCCAAGGTGACGCCAGGCGAGCGCTCGACCTCGCCCGCGTCAACGTCCGGCTGCAGCGCGAGCCGATCGACCTGCTTCTGCTTGCGCGCGCCGCCGCCGCGGCCAACGACGAGGAAGCGCGAAGCGAACTCAGGGCGCTCATGCAAAAGACGGGGCTTCGCGATGCGCGTATCGAATCCCTGCTCTGACACGGCACCTCCGTCCGCGCGGCTGATGCGATGGATGAGCGCGTGCGCGGTGGTCTTGCTGTTCACCCTGCTTGCGATCGGACCGCGCACGGCGCATGCGCACAAGGCCAGCGACGCCTACCTGCAACTGCAGGTGGGCAGCGACGAGGTCGATCTTCGCTGGGACATCGCTCTGCGCGACCTCGATGCAGCGCTCGATCTCGACCGCAATGGCGACCGCAAGCTGACCTGGGGCGAGGTCAATGCCCGCATGGACGAAATCCGGGCTTATGCGCTCGCGCACCTGCGGCTGCAGCAGGGACGCTGCGCCTTGACCCCCAACGCGCCACCCGCCGTGGACGATCGCATTGACGGTGCCTACCTCGTCTTCCAGATCAAGGCCCGATGCGATGTCTCGACTGTGCTGTCGATCGACTATCGCCTGTTCCGCGAAGTCGACCCCACGCACCGGGGCCTGCTGCGCATCGTGGGTCACGACGGAGCGGATCCGCTGGTGCATTCCCTGGACCCGTCCGGTGGACCGATCACCCTGAGTTGGGCTTCGGCATCGCACGACGGTGGTCAGGGCGTGGTTGC
>DASXLF010000463.1:0-22620 GCA_036496405.1 Steroidobacteraceae bacterium
CCGTGAAGCCGGCAACGCCAAGCCCCGCGGCGGCAGCGCCAGTGGCAGTGCCGGCGCCGGCGCCCCCGCCCTCGGCGCCTCCGACCCTGGCGCAACTGCTCGCCGCCAACCATGACAGCACAGATAGCGACACCGCATTCAAGCAATTGTTTGGGCTCTGGAACGCTACCTATGTGCCCGGCAAGACGGACGGCTGCAGCCAGGCACTGGCCCAAGGACTTCACTGTCTGCTGCAGCGCGGCTCGTTCGCGCAGTTGCGTCTGCTCAATCGACCGGCCATCCTGATGCTCAGCGACGAGACCGGCGCACCCTTCCAAGTGGTATTGCGCGGTCTGCACGACGATAACGCGCAACTGCAGATTGGAGCGCAGACGGCTACGGTCGGCATAGCCGAGCTGGCGCGCTACTGGTTCGGAGACTTCGTGCTGCTGTGGCATCCGGCATCGAATGATGTACGCGATTTGAGCCAGGGCATGCACGGCGGACTGGTGCGGCGCCTGCGCGAACAGCTCGAGCGCTGGCGCGGCACCGATCCCGGCGCCGTCAGCGATCAATTCGACGGAGACCTGATGCAACTGGTGGAACAGTTTCAACGCGCCAGCCGGCTCACGGTTGATGGCGTCGCCGGCATCGAAACCCAGGTCGCGCTCGATGCGGCCCTGGCGCCACCGGATTCGCCGTTGCTGACGCGGGGCGGCTGATGTCATTCATCCTCGACGCACTTAAGAAAGCCGAAGCCGAGCGCCAGCGACAGACCGGCCCGACTTTGCTGGAAGTGCGGGTCCCGGCTCCGCGGCGGCGTTTCCCGTTATGGACCGTGATCATCGGCGGCCTGTTGGCGATCAACATGCTGCTGCTGGTGGTATTCGCGATGCGCCGGCCCGCCGTGGTCAGCATGCCGCCGAGCGCGCCGGCGGCCGTGACGGCGCCGCCGGTGGCTGCAGTTGCAGCGCCGGTGGTCACGGCGCCGGCAGCCGCGACACCAATGCCGACGCCAACAGCTGTGCCCGCTGCCACTGCGCCAGCATCACCGTCCGCGGCCGCGCCGAATGCCGCCGACGCGGGCGCCAACTCGCTTGCAGGGCCGGTGCAGAATGCAGCCGATCTGGAACCGGCACTGCCGGCGCGCGATGCCGACGCCAGCAATACCGCAGAGCCACCGAGCCTGTCAGAGATCGGCGGTGAGATGCCCAACCTGCGCCTGGATCTGCAGGTGTACGCGGCGCATCCGGCTGACCGTTATGCACTGATCAACATGCACCGTGTGCACGAAGGCGACGTGCTACCGGAGGGTGCGCGGGTATTGGCCATCGAGCACGATGGCGTGAAGCTCAGCTATCGCGGTACGGAGTTCATGCTTCGCCCGCAGTAGTCTCGCGTGGGCTTTTGAGCAGGCTGGGCAGGTCGAACTGCGGATCGGCCACCTGTGCCGGCGTCGGCAACAGACCATGATCGAGTATGCGCTTGGACTGCATGTGATCAGATACCCGGTTAAGGGAATCTACCGCCAGCAGACGGCCGGCGCGAAAATAGAAGGCCGAGAACGCGGGCTTTGCCAGGTCACCGCGCGTCACCACTTGATCGTAGCCGCGGCTCAATCCGACCATCTGCAATTTCACCTCAAACTGATCCGACCAGAACCAGGGCGTGTTGACGAACGGCCGCTCGCGCCCCATGAGTGCCGCAGCCGCCGATTTGCCCTGCTCGACCGCGTTCTGTACCGATTCGAGCCGCACCAGCTCGCCATCCCCCATGCGCCGCGCAGTGCAGTCCCCGGCCGCCACGATCAGCGGGTCGGACGTACGCGAGCAATCGTCAACCACGATGCCGTGATCGCACAGTAAGCCGGCGGATCGCGCCAGCAGGTCATCGGGCGATACGCCGATGCCCACCACGACGCAGCCACAGCGATATTCCTGTCCGTCGGCAGTGCGAACTGCGGCGACTGTGCCCTCGTGGCCCACGATCTCGTTCACTTGGGCACCGAACACCAATTGGACGCCGTGCGAGCGATGCAGGCGCGCGAACGCCTCGGACACCACTGGCGCGGTGACGCGCGACATCAGCCGCGGTAATCCTTCGAGCACGGTCGCCTCGGCGCCCAGCTTGCGCGCGCCGGCCGCGACCTCGAGGCCGATGAAGCCACCGCCCACCACCACCACGCGGCGTCTCTCGGCGGCACAGCGCCGGATGGCCGCGCCGATCGCGAGCGAGTCGGCAATGCCACGCAGGGCCAGCACGCCCGGCAGCGACGCTCCCGGCACCGGCAATGTCCGCGGCAGCGATCCGGTGGCGAGCGCAAGTCTGCCGTAGGCAAGCCGTGTGCCGTCCGCGAGTTCCAGCTCGCCGCGCTTGCGATCGATGTTCTGCACGCGGCTGTCGAGCTTCATCGTGATCTTGAGCCGTTCGAGCGCCGCAGGTCCGCGCAGCGTCAGGGCGCTGGGCGCTCCGGCCTCGATGAGCCACTTTTTGGACAACGGCGGACGCTGGTAGGGCGGATGCGGCTCTTCCCCGCACAATATCAGTGTGCCGGCGAAGCCTTCCTGGCGCAGTGATTCGGCAATCTGCACACCGGCCTGCCCGGCCCCCACGATGATGATCGGCGACTGTGAATCCACCACGCTCCTGCCATTTATCAACTTTGACGATCGGGAAACTGCACGGTCAGACCATCGAGGCGGGCCTCGGCGATTAACTGACAGGACAGCCGGCTGTTTGGGCGACGTTCGGCCGCGACATTGCTGAGCATCAGCCGCTCATCATCAGAAGGCGGCTTGAGTTTGTCCAGCCAGTCGGGGCGCACATAGCAATGACAGGTGGCGCAGGCGCAGGCGCCGCCGCACTGCGCCTCTATGCCCTCGACTCCGGCCTCCATGGCGCCGCGCATGAGACTCTGCCCGCTCGGCAGCTCGAGAGCAACCTCGCGGCCGTCGGGCTCGATGTAGACCACTCGCGGCATCGGCCTGCTCAGGACAACAGCTTGCGGTACAAAGTCCAACCCGCATGCGGCCGCGCGCCGAAACCTTGATAAAAATCGATGGCGCGCTGGTTCCAGTCCAGCACCGCCCACTCCAGCCGGCCACAACCGGCATCACGGGCGCGCTGTTCCAGGCTACGCAGCAGCCCGGCACCGATACCGCGTCCGCGAAAATGGGAGCGCACGAACAGGTCCTCCAGATACAGGCCGGGACGGCATAGAAAGGTCGAATAATTGAAGAAATACAATGCAAACCCTGCGACCGCAGCGTCCCATTCGGCCATGAGCGCATGGGCATAGCGCGGCTCGCCGAACAGGTGCCGCCGCAGCTGCTCGGGCGTGCCGGTCATCTGTGGGCGCAGCTGTTCGAAGTCCGCCAATTCGCCGATGAGCTCGAACAGAACCGGAATGTCGGCCTCCTCGGCGACCCGCAGGCGCAGCATGGAACCTCCTGAACAGGTGAGGGCCGTCACATTATCCGACACGCCGTGCCGACGGAAATCACAGTTCTATCGCCACTGAGACATCAGTGCAGTGTCCCCGTAGACAGACAGCATAGAGTCCGGGTCATTGGGCGCTATTGTGTCCGACCCACTGTGCGGTATTGAAAAGCAATGCAATTGCGTGGTCCCGAACCCTTGTTGCAAGAGGCGGCAGCCGCCCCGGCCACCGCCGCAATGGCCGCTCCCGCGATTATCGGGCTGTCCGACGATCCATTGCTGCTCGAGGCCCTGAGCGGCGCCGCACTGACCGGCTCGAGCGTCATTACCTGCCCGACAGCGGACCGATTCATCGACCAGCTGGTGGCCAATGCCGCGGGCATCGCGCTCATCGATGCCTCGAGCGTAGCCGCACCGCTGAGCGGCTTCATCGCCACGGTGCGCGAGCAATTTCCGCAGTTGCTGCTGATCGTAGCCGGACCGGCGCACTTGCAGGCGCAGCTGAGCGCACAGCTCGACAGTGGCGACATCTTCCGTTTCGTACACAAGCCAGCCTCGAGCCAGCGACTGAAGTTATTCCTCGACGCCGCCGTGCGCCGCCTGCACGAGGAATCGCCGACTGACCGGCGGCCGGTGAGCCCCGCGGGTCCCACAGCGGCCGCACCGCGGAGCACGGGCGGCAATCGCAGCATGCTGGCGTTCGTGGCCCTGTCCGCTGTCTTCCTGGCCGCGGGCGCCATCGCCTGGGCGCTATGGCAGCGCAGGTCCGCGCCGCCCGAACCGGCCGCAGCAATCGCCGTTGTGCCGGCGCCGTCTAACAGCGCCGAGACCACTCCCGAACCGACAGTCAGCGCACGCGATCAGCTCGCCGAGACCCAGGCACGCGACGCGGCGGCGCTCGAGCAGGCGCAACGCACCGCCCTGGGCGCGCGTGCCGACCAGCTGGCCGTGTACCTGCAGCTGGCTCGCAAGCGCCTGGCCAGCGGGGCGCTGGTCGATCCCGCCGACGACAATGCCCGCTCCTATCTGGCCTCGGCGCTGGCGCTCGCGCCCGAAGATGCCGAGGTGCACGCAGTTTCCGTGGCGCTCGGCGAGGCGCTGATCGCGCAGTTTCGGCGCGCACTGGCCGCCGGGGACCTGGCCGACGCGCAGCGCTGGTTGCAGGCCTGCAGCGACTACCGAATTGGGACCGCCACTCTCAGCGAGCTCTCGGCGCAGCTCAAGCAAGGCCAGGCGAAGCAAGCACAGAGCGACACGCTGGCGCGTCTGCAACGCGAATTCAGTCAGCGGCTGGCCGCTGAATCCCTGATCGAGCCGGCGGACGACAGCGCCCTGGCCAAGTTCCGCAGCCTCAAATCCATGGACGCCGGCAACGCGGCATTACCGGCGATGGAACGCGCGCTGCGCGAGGCCATCGCCGCGGCGGCGCAGGCGCGGCTGGTGCACGACGATGCCAATGGCGCCGGACAACTGCTCAGCGCCGCGCAGGCGGCCGGCCTGGAAGGCGAGGAACTCGCCGCCGCGACGCGCTCGCTCGACCGGGCCCGCGCCGCGGCCAGCGTGCCGCCGCCACAAATTGCGGCTGCGACTGCTCCTGCGGCCGTCGCAGCGCCACCGGCGTGGGTGAGTGAAAGTACGCTCAAGCGGGTGCGTTTCGTGGAGCCGGTGTATCCCGACTCCGCCGTCGCCAAAGGCATCACCGGCTGGGTCGATCTTGAATTCAGCGTCAGCGGCGATGGCAGCGTCAAGGACATCGTGGTGCTGGCCGCCGAGCCCACCGGCGTATTCGAACAGTCCGCGCGCACGGCGCTGGCGCGCTGCCGCTACAGCCCGGTCACCCGCGACGGTGTGGCGATCACACCGCGCATCCGCATTCGGGTGCGTTTTCAGTTATGAGACAGCCGCGTTTTCTGCTGGCCATCGACGATCGCGAGCTGCGTGACTGGCTGCGTCATCACATCGAGATTCTCTGGCCCGAGAGCAGCGTCGAAGACGTGGCGGCGGCGCAATTCGAGGCTCGGGCCGCGGCCTTGAAACCTGGTGAGTTCGATCTGCTGGTGCTCGATGCGCAGTGCGGTGATACCACGGCCGAGGCTGGCGACGGCCTGGATGCGCTGCGCATGGCGCGGGTAGCGCGCTACTGTCCGCCGATCGTGATCATTGCCACCGGCGGCAACGAGCTCAGCGCCGTCCAGGCCATGCGCCTGGGCGCAGCCGATTACCTGCCGCGTCCACTACTGAATGCCCAAAGAGTGGCCGAGAGCCTGCGCTCGGCGTTGCGCACGCCGCTGCGTCCCAAGCCAGCCGTGTCGCGCGCGATCCGGCCGCGGCGCCGGAACTTCGATGCCGCGCACCTGGACCTGCCGCAATATTCACTGCTGCACAAACTCGGCGATTCCTCGCGTGCCGCGGTATACCTCGCCTACAGCGCGACCCTGGGACGCAACGTGGCATTGAAGATCAGCAAGCCTGCGATCGATGCCGGCGACGAATGCCAGGAATTCGCGCGCGAGTACGCAGCCATCAGCGCGTTGCAGAATCCGTCGGTGGTCGACATCTATGACTACGGCTTCCACGACGGCCGCGAGTTCATTGCCATGGAGTATTTTCCGTGCGGCGATCTCAAGTCGCGATTGCAACAACCGATCACGGTCACTGAAAGCCTCGAGTATGCCCAACGCATCTGTGCCGCACTCGAAGTGGTGCATGGCGCCGGCCTCGTGCATCGCGATCTGAAACCGCCCAATGTCATGCTGCGCGAAGACGGGTCGGTGGTGTTGATCGATTTCGGCCTGGCCAAGCAGCTCGACTCGGCGCATCTCAATACCATGGTCGGCGTGCTGCGCGGCTCACCCTACTACATGAGTCCCGAGCAGGCGCAGGGCCTGCCCCTGGATGCGCGCAGCGATCTGTACAGCACCGGCGTGATTCTGTTCGAGATGCTCACTGGCAACAAACCTTATCTGGGCAACAGCGCCGTGGAAGTCATACAGCAGCACGTCAACGGTCCTCGTCCACCACTACCGGCGGCGTGTGCCGCGCTCGAACCACTGCTCGATCGCATGATGGCGCGCGATCGCGGTCAGCGATTTGCCGACGCCACTGCGCTGCATGCCGCCCTGAGCGGTGCCATCGCGATGTTGACGCCCTCAAGTGCCCATCTGGACGCCGGGGTGACCCTGCAATGAACGATACTTCCATTTACAGCGTCTCGCCGGCGTTCCAATTGGAACTCGAGACGTTGCGCGACCAGCGGGATCTGTACCGCGCATTGCTGCTGTCTGAGCCCACGGCCCTGGCTATGGGAATGAGCCATGCGCTCGGCAGCGTCGAGCAGCTGCGATCGCTGCTGCGTACGCCAACGCGCGAGAGTGCGGCATTTCGCGGCAAGATCGAGCAGCTGCTGGCCGAGCTCGACGGCCTGGCCGAAGCCCTGATGTCGCTGCATCTGCCAACCATCAGTTCACGGCTGGATCTGGCGCAGCGCGCATTGCGCGAGATCGAATTACGACCCGAGATCACCGGCAACGATCTGCTGCCGGCGATGGTCGTGCTGGGCGATCTGTGCAGCCATATCACCATCGCTGCCGACTGCGCCTCGGTACACGTGCCATTGATCGACGATGAGCAGGCCGCGGTGGAACTCGAGAGCAGCCAGCGGCGCGCGCAGCCCAAACTCGCGGTGGCGCTGCAACAGCTCAGCGATCGGCTGGCGAAGGAGCACGGCAAGCATGTGACACTGGTGACGCTGGGACTGGAAGACATTCCCGAACAGTGGATCAGCACACTATTCGATATGCTCGGCCAGATGCTGCGCAATGCCATCGAGCACGGCATTGAGGCGCCGACACAACGCAGCGCGCAGCGCAAACCCGAACAGGGCACGCTGGTGGTGGAATTTGTCGATCGCGGCAGCGAGGGTTTCGAACTCAATGTACAGGACGATGGCGGCGGCTTGGCCGCAGAGCGGATAACTGAAATCGCGGTCAGAAAGGGCCTACTCGCGGCCGATGCGGCACAGGAAATCGATGCGGCCAAGCTCGTCAGCCTGATCTTCCAGCCGGGCATCTCGACGGCAAAAGACGGGGCGCGGCGCGGCCAGGGCATGCAAATCGTGCGTGATCACGTCAATCGGCTCGGCGGCCGCCTGCAGGCCGCCAGTAAGAACCGACACTTCACCCGCTTCCGCATATACCTCCCGGCACTGGAGGCGGAAGCACCGAAGGCGAGTGTTGGTGCTTGACAGCAAATTGACATGACGATGCAATGCTGTCTCGCTCCAGGGAGCCAGCATGCATCTAGTGGATACCACACTGTTCTTCTCGCCAACGAGCGGCGGCGTGAAGCGCTATCTCACGGCCAAGCATCACTGGCTCAAGAGGCACACCGCGCACCGTCATTCGATCCTGGTGCCGGGAGATGCCCACCGCCTGACTCCCGGCGGAATCAGCACCATCGCCGGCATGCGTCTGCCGGGCACGTTCAATTACCGTCTGCCGCTGTCGCCGCACAAATGGCGGGTCATGCTGGAGGAACTCGAGCCGGACCTGATTGAAGTGGGCGATGCCTTCCATCCCGCGTGGTGCGCCGCGAACGTGGCACGCAGACGCGGCATTCCGCTGATCGCATTTTTTCATTCCAATCTGGCGCAGCTGTTGGGACGCCGTTTCGGAGCCGGCATCGAGCGTGCGGTCGCGCGCTATGTGCACTCGGTCTACGATCAGTTCGACCTGGTGCTGGCGCCCAGCCGGGCGATGTGCGGCTATCTGGCGCGGCTGGGCGTGGCGCGCACCGCGCTGCAGCCGCTGGGGGTCGATACCGAGATATTCTCGCCGCTGCGTCGAACGCTGAATCTGCGACGCGTGCTGGAACTGCCGGACGATGCGCGACTGCTGGTGTATGCCGGGCGCTTCTCCGAGGAGAAGAATCTCGAAGTCCTGCACACCGCGATGGCACTGCTCGGCAAACCCTACCACCTGCTGCTGGTCGGCGGCGGCCGGCGCGCACAGCCGGCGGAGAATATCCACGTTCTTCCCTATCGCCGCGACAGCGTGGAGCTGGCCCAATGGCTGGCGTCCGCCGATGCGCTGGTGCACGCCGGCAGCAGCGAGACCTTCGGCCTGGTGATCATCGAAGCCATGGCCTGCGGTCGCCCGGTCGTGGGCGTGCGGGCCGGTGCGGTGCCGGAACTGGTGGATGCGCGTACCGGCGAGCTTGCCGAACCGGACAATGCCCCGAGCATGGTTCGGGCGATTCGCCGCCTATACGACCGCAATCTCGAGGCCCTGGGCGCCGCGGCTCGCCAGCGCGTTTTGCAGCGCTATACGTGGTCGCATTCGCTCGGCATCGAACTGGCAAATTACGCCAGCGTATTCGCCGGCACGCGCGCCATGCCCAGCGTGAGCGCGGCCATGGAGTTCGGCTCGCCCGGGTCTTAGCAGTCGAACAGCGACACGCCACCGCGGGCATCGCCTACGGCCAGCCGCTCGCCATCGCGTGAATAGCGCAGCAACGTACACTCGTCGGCCAGCAGATGCGCATCCTGCGGCGCATCGCCGCCGCCGATTCGCCATAACAGCAAGCGGCGGTCACGCGCGGCCGAGACCAGCCAATTGCCGGTGGGGCGGCAGGCCAGGGCGCTAATGCGCTCGGAGTGCGAGCGCAGCTCGATCGGGACCGAGCCTTCCGGACCTTTGCCGCTGAAGTCCCAGACGATCACCACGTTGCCCGCGGTCGTGGCCAGGTAGCGGCCGCTGGCACCCCAGCCGGTGGCCAGGACCTTGCTGCCATAGCCATCCATCTGCGACTGCGTGCCACTGGCCACGTACCACAGATGCACGCTGCCGTCCTGCATGCCGCACGCGAGCACCCGGCCGTCGGCGTTCCAGCTCGCGGTCAGGCAGGCGCCACGCCAGGGATAATCGCGCGAACCGGTCTGCGGTCCGACGCGATGAATGCGCACGCCGCCATTGCCGGCGGCTGCGATTTCATTGCTTCTGGGCCGCCAGGACAGCGCCGCGATCACGCCCGCGTGCGGCTCGAAGCTATGACGCAACTCGCCGCTGGCATCGAACAATTGCAAGCGGCGCCCACAGGCGACTGCCAGCGTGCGGCCGTCGTTGGCAAACGCCAGGTGTTCGCACCATTGCGTTCCGGTGTGAATCGCCCGCGATTGCCGCGTGCGCACGTCCCACAACAATACCGCGCCATCCTGGCCTGATGAGGCGAACAGATTGCCTGCCTTCTGCCAGCTAACCGCCAGGGCGCCGTCGGCGTGGGCGCCGATGGGTTCGGCCCGCAGCACGGGCTCGATGGTGAGCAGCACGAGCGAGCCGGCGCCGCAGGCCACGATGGCGGCGTTGCCATCGGGCGACCAGGCGGCGTCGACCGGATAATCACCGAGTTCGATGCGACCGCGCAGCCGCAGATGTCCGACCGGCGCGTTCATGCGAAGCAGGATTCGAAGCCGGCCTCCAGCTCGCCGCGATCCAGCTGACGACCGATAAATACCAGGCGACTCATACGGGCTGCGCCAGCCGGCCAAGGCCGCTCGAGCTGTCCGTCGTACACCATGTGAACGCCGTGGAAAACGTAGCGCCGGGCCTCGCCCTTGAGGTTCAGCACCCCTTTCATGCGCAGGATGTCCTGTCCGCGGCTTTGCAACAGGTACGACAACCAGTCGTTCAACTTGTCTGGATCCAGCGGCCGTGGATCTTCCAGACCGATAGAGCCGATCTGCGAGTCATGGTGATGTGAACCGTAGCGGCGATCCTCGAGCAAATCCGCTCCTTTCAACTGCAGTCCGAATTCCTCGGGCGCGTGTTCACAGAACATCACGCAACGACCGGCCTGCTCGAGCTGCAACTGGTAGTGAACGCCTGCCTTGAGGTTGAGACGCACCAGTTCGCGCAGCGGCAGCATGGCCAGCGGCTCGAGCGGCGTGGGTTCGGCGCGGAACAGCGCGGTGGCGACATCCAGCTGTGATTCGATCGCCGTGCCCGGCGGCAACTGCACCGGAAGCAGCAGCACGTCCACGTGCGCGAGCGCGTTTGCTTCCGCCGGATGCCGGTGCTCATGCGGGTGATCGTGTCCGTGTTCATGTTCATGCTCATGGTCATGCGAGCCGGTACGCAGCGCATATTGTTCGCTGCCGAGCGCATACAGCCCGGCCCATTCAAACGCCCGAACCGGCTGCAGGAATGCCTGGTCGCGTTCGAGTACCCGCTCGAGATCGAAGGCGCCGATATTCAGCACCCGGTCCAGCGACACATCCGCGTTACGAGTGCGCAGCACGCCGGCGGTGCCGCTGATGCCATGCACGCGCTGCTCGATGCGCGCCAGGGCGGCGCTGTCCATCAGATCAATCTTGTTGAGCAGCACGACGTCGGCGAAGGCGATCTGCTCACGGGCAGTATTGTCGCGCTCGAGCTGCTGCTCGATGTGACGGGCATCGACCAGGGTGACGATGGCGTCGAGCGAGTAATGTTCCTTGAGTTCCTCATCGATGAAAAATGTCTGTGCCACGGGTCCGGGATCGGCCAGTCCCGTGGTCTCGATCAGCACCGCATCGAAGCGCTCGCGGCGTTTGCGCAATTGCGTCAGGATGCGGATCAGGTCACCGCGCACGGTGCAACAGATGCAGCCGTTGCTGGTTTCGAAGATCTCTTCATCGGCTCCGATCACCAGTTGCTGATCGACTCCCACTTCGCCGAATTCGTTTTCGATGACCGCTATGCGTTTGCCGTGCTGCTCCGAAAGGATCCGGTTGACCAGTGTGGTCTTGCCGGCACCGAGATAACCGGTCAGCACTGTCACTGGCACACGCGTGTTCATGGCGTAGGCCGCACGCGTTCCAGCAGCGCCTGCGCTCCGGGCAGCCGCAGCGCCCACAGCAGCAGCGCCCAGCCCAATCGCCGACGCCACAGCACGCGTGGCGGCGGCACGGCGGCAAAAAAGGCGCGGCCGGCATCGCGGTGCAATTGCAGCGAGCGTGACTGCAGCGTCAGCTGCAGTTCTTCGGCCTGCAGCAGAAAGCGGTGCGCATTTGGAGCGTCTTCGAGTTCGAATATGCGCAGCGCGTGCAGCTGCGGCGGCAATGGATTCACGGCGCCACCAAACAGGGCCTGCACGGCAACGCGGGTGCCCGCCGCCGAGCCGCGGCGCTCGAATCCGCACAGCGCCAGGTTCACGGCTCCGTTCCCGGGTCGGCACTCGACCGCGCCATCGAAGGCAATTAATTCGCGCATGCGTCCAGGTTCCACACCGTTACCGGCAGTCCGCGCTTCAGCCACATGCCGCAACCCAGCGGCTTGAATGCCCGCGAGAGTTCCCGTCGGTACCAGGCCCCGCGGCGCAGGCCCGGGATGCGGTCGGTACGGCTCTGATCGCAGTTGTCGCGCCAGTCCTCGAGCGTGAGCGCGCCGAAGTACAAAGCCCCGCGGCACACGCGCGCAAGGGTGGCGATGGCCCGCCGCGCCTGGGTCACCGGCAGGTACTGCAGTACGTCATAGCAGATCACGAGATCGAAGCGCTCGCGCGTACGCAGCGTCGCGATCGACCCCTGCCGCCAGCCATAGCGCCGGCACAGATAGTCACTGAATTCGAGTCCGATATAGTCGGCGGTGCGCCAGGCGCGCCTGAGCGGCGCGCGCAGCAGACCGACACCGCAGCCGGCATCCAGTATGCGCGTGACCGGCAAGCCCACATATTGCACACAGCCGACGATCAGGCGCGCACGCGCGTGCATCTCCGCGCGCGAGGTCACGGCGGTGCGTGGATTGAAATAGAAGCGCTGGTAGTAGTCGCGGTCAAAGGCCATGCATCGATCCGTCACGCTCGCTCATGTACACTACGCCACCTTGCCATTGTATCGGCCGGCCATTGTACCGGCCGCACCAGCTCCCGACAGACCATGACTACGCAGCACGCCACTACGCCCGTCCGCGGGCGCAACCCCGCCGTCGGCTTCGTCAGCCTGGGCTGCCCCAAGGCGCTGGTGGATAGCGAGCGCCTGATCACCGAATTGCGTGCGCGCGGTTACGAGATCGCCCCTAGCTACGCCGATGCGGATCTGGTCGTGGTCAACACCTGCGGCTTCATCGAGTCCGCCATCGACGAATCACTGCAGGCCATCGGCGAGGCTCTGGAGCAACACGGCCGCGTGCTGGTGACCGGTTGTCTGGGCGCCAATCCGCAGCGCATTCTCGAGCGCCATCCCAAGGTGCTGGGCGTTACCGGACCGCATGCCTACCAGCGCGTGATCGCCGCGGTCAATGAGCATCTGCCCGCCCCGCACGCACGCTTCATCGATCTGGTGCCGCCCCAGGGCATTCGCCTGACCCCGCGCCACTATGCGTATCTGAAGATTTCGGAGGGCTGCAACAACCGCTGCAGCTTCTGCATCATCCCGACGCTGCGCGGTGATCTCGCCAGCCGCCCGCTCGACCAGGTCATGACGGAAGCCGAGGCGCTGGCCGCCGGCGGCGTGCGCGAGCTGCTGGTCATCTCGCAGGACACCAGCGCCTACGGCAGTGATATCCGCTACCGCCAGGTACGCTGGCGCGAGCAGGACTACAGCACGCGCGTGGTGGATCTGGCGCGGGCTCTGGCGACGCTGGGCATATGGGCGCGCCTGCATTATGTCTACCCCTATCCGCATGTCGATGATCTCATTCCGCTCATGAGCGAGCACGGCGTGCTGCCTTACCTGGATATTCCGTTCCAGCACGGCAGTCCGTCGGTGCTCAAGCGCATGCGTCGACCGGCGCATGCCGAGAATACACTCAGACGCATCGAGCGCTGGCGTGCGCAGCGTCCGGAGCTGACCTTGCGCAGCACCTTTATTGTCGGCTTTCCGGGCGAGACCGAAGCGGAGTTCCAGCAATTGCTGGACTGGCTGGACGCCGCGCAGCTCGATCGCGTCGGTTGCTTCCAATATTCGGCGGTGGAAGGAGCGGCGGCCAACGCGCTGGGAGCCGCCGTGCCCGAACCGGTCAAGGAAGAACGCTACCAGCGCTTCATGGAAAAGGCCGGGCGCATCAGTGCCGCGCGCCTGCAGGCCCGCGTGGGACGCGTTTGCCGCGTGCTGGTGGATGCCGTCGAGCCGGATGCGGCGATCGCACGCAGCGCCGGCGATGCACCGGAGATCGATGGCATCGTACGCGTACGCGGCGGCGGCCAGCTCAAGGTCGGGGAATTCGCGGAAGTGCAGATCACCGCGGCGGGTACTTACGATCTCGAGGCCCGATGCCTCGCGGTGGGCTAACCAGACATTCAGGGCGGTGACGCTTGCGGCGGCTTCGCGGACTCGCGTTGTGCCGGCGGCCGCTGCGCCGTGAACCACACGGCGATGTCCCACGCGTTGTGAATTCCGATGTACAGCAACAGCAGCGATACGGCGGCCGTGGTATACAGCGTGATGGATGCGTGCCAGGGCGCCAGCATTCCGGCGATCAGCAGCGCGAGATAACAAAGTGTCGGCAACCACGCATTCCAGATCCAATCCTCGGCTACCGGCGTGTAGAGAGAACGGTTGCGGTACAAGTGCACGACGGTGCCGATGCTGTAGCCGACACCGGTCAGGCCAGCTACATCCAGACATAGCCCCAGACTCGAGGCCGTCTGTCCCGGGACATTGAGCAATGCCGCAATTCCGAGCACCGAACAGAAGTGCACCACCGTGGGTGTGATGTATGCGCGCAGGCCCGACCAGCGCACCGATTGCGCTTCCGACACCAGGGCTATGACCACGAACGTCAATCCGGTCAGTCCGCCGGCGGATGAACCCAGGATGACGTAGAAATTGGTCCAGGCCTCGAGCGGCAACGACGGATTGCCCATCATTCAGTCACTCCAAGCTCGGCCAGTACCTGCGCCTCGAGCTGTGGATTGCGCTCGCCGTCAGCAGTGGCGATCAACTCCTTGGGCACCAGCAGAATCAGCGGCAGGATCAATGCATACACCGCGGTGGTCACGATCACGCAATTGACGAAGCCGTGCGCCGGACTTCGTCCATAGATCCACGAACCAAGCAGGTCGCCGCCGCGATAGGAAAACTGGTACAGGCCGTCCACGAGCATCATCAGTGTTCCCTGCAGGCCAGGCGGGCAGGCACGCATCGCCAGATCGTAGTAGGCGGCAGCGGCAACGCCTCCAAGCAGACCGATGGGCATGGCCAGCAGCAATGCCATATAGGCTGTATGCACGAATACCAGTGGCACCATCTGCGGCACCGTGAGAATGGTGCCCCACCAGAGCAGCTTGTTCAGCGACACTCTCTTGCACAGATAGCCGTACAGCACGAACACCGGAATGAAGGACACCGCGAATATGGCGTAGTAATAGCCGTAAACGGCGTCGGAGGCGTGCAGCTCGTTGGTCAGGTAGAACTGCAGCGGTGTGTTGGACCCCGGCGAGAATTGAAATAGTGTCAGGATCAGTACCGCGGGGTACATAGCCTTGTGCTTCACCAGACGCTTGAGATCGCCGAGCAGGTTGGTGCCGCGCGCCAATGGCTGGTCGTAGGTGTGACTGAATACCGCCCGCGGCTTCCACAACCCCAACAATGCCAGCAACGACGCCAGCGCCGCCATCAGCAGGAATGTCGCGCGTGGCGGCAGGTGCTCGGCCAAATATCCGGAGGCGAAGGCGCCGGCAATGTAGGGAACGGAACTGACGATATTCCACAGCACGCTCAGGCGCCCCGACATCAGCTGCTCCTGTCCGATCAGCGCGAGCAGGCCCCAGTAGGCGGCCGTGACGAAACGAAACGTGAACATCACCAGCAGCAGGCCGGTGAACAGCTCGGGATAGGAGATCGGGGAAAGCGCCATCCACAGGAATACCGCTGCACTGAGTGGCGCAAACAGAAAGAAGAATCCGCGGTCCCTGAGTCCGAACGGATTCCAGAGGTCGCGGGTCAGTCCGAACAGAAACGACAGATACACCGGAATAGCGGTCAGCAGGCGGAAGGTGGAGACTTCGGTGGCCGTGGCGTGCAGCTGGTTTTTCAGCATGAATGAGGTGGCGATATCCAGCAGGTAACTGTGCGGCATTACCAGATAGACGAGCAGCGTCATCGGGCCGAAGTAGAGAAAGACCCGCGTGGCCTGCGACGACTCGGCGCGATCGGCAGTGGTCATGAATGCGGATCCTGTCAGCTAAAGGTTCTGATAGTTGGGACCGGAGCCGCCCTCGGGTGGTGTCCAGGTAATGATGCCGTAGGGATCCTTGATATCGCAGGCCTTGCAGTGCACGCAGTTGGCGGCATTGATCTGCAGACGCCGGCCACCGGCCGCATCATCGATCATTTCGTAGACTGCGGCCGGACAGAAATACTGACATGGATTGCCGAACTCCCGCGCGCATCGGTCGGCGCAGATCGAGGTATCAGCCACGTGCAGGTGCACCGGTTGATTTTCATCATGGATGTTCCCGGCAAAGAACACCGACGACACGCGATCGCGCGGCGGCAGCGTGCGCTTCACCCAGCCACGATCGGGTGACACATACCGGTCGAGCTGCTCGAGCGCGGACCAGTCGGCGCTGTTCTTCAACGTCCAGGGGGTGCGGCCGCGAGTCAGGATTTCCAGACCCGCATTGGCCATCGCCGCGTACAGGCCAAATCTGAATGCCGGCTTGAAATTGCGCACGGCGCGCAGTTCGCGATGACCTTCGGATTGGCGCCAGCGGGCATCGAAGCCGGCACTGCTGCCTTGCTCGCACAGGTGCTCGGCCGCCAGCACGCCGGACCTGATAGCCTGATGAATGCCCTTGATCTTGAAAACATTGAGCGTACCGCCGGCATCACCGATCAGCATGGCTCCCGGCATCTCCAGCTTCGGTAGCGACTGATAGCCGCCGGCGGCGATGGCGCGCGCGCCGGCCGCCAGGATCTCGCCTCGATCCAGCAACGGCTTGATGCGCGGGTGATGCTTGAATTGCTGAAAGGCTTCGAACGGACGCAGCCGCGGATCTTCATAGTTGAGACCGACGACGTAACCGATGTACACGCGGTCATGCTCGAGGTGATAGAGAAAGCTGCCGCCGTAAGTGCTGGCATCCAGCGGCCAGCCAAAGGAGTGTTCGATGCGGCCGGGAGTGACTCGACCCGCTGGCAGTTGCCAGAGTTCCTTGAATCCGAGTCCGAACGTCGGCGGATCCTTGTCGCGATCCAGGCCGAAGCGGGCAATCAACTGTTTGCTTAGTGATCCGCGCGCACCTTCCGCCAGCACGGTAGTGGTGGCGGCGATCTCCACTCCGGGCGTGAAGTTCGGGCCCTCACTGCCGTCCCTGTTGACTCCCATGTCGCCGATTCGCACGCCCCGAACAGCGCCGTGCTGATCGAACAGCGCCTCGGTGACCGCGAAGCCGGCATATACATCGACGCCGGCGGCCTCGGCCTGCTGCCCGAGCCAGGCCGCGAGTTGCCCGAGGGAGACGATGAAGTTGCCGTGATTGCCCAACGGCGACATCCGTATCATCCAGTCGGGCAGCTTGAAGGAGCCCGTGCGCGTCATCAGCCGCACGTCGTCCTCGGCCGCCGGGACTTTCATGCCGGAGTAATCGCGGCGCCAGTCCGGCAGCAGCGACTCGATGGCCGCAGGCTCCATCACCGCGCCGGAGATCGAATGCGCGCCCACGACGGACGCCTTCTCCAGAACGCAGACGCTCTTGTCGGGCAGCAATTGTTTGAGACGCAATGCGCAGCACAGTCCCGCGGGCCCGGCACCTACGACACAGAAATCGTAGGCCATCTGCTCATGTTCAACCATGACTCACAGGGTCACACCGATATGGTGCCGACGCAAGCGGCAGCCGCCGCTCCGCAATCCGGAGCGGCAGCCGTCCGGGCTTTCAGCGCTTGACGCCGATGGCCCTGCCGGTGGCATGCCACCCACGGTCTTCGCGCTCGCGCGCACCACGCACTTCGTGCTCACGCCCGAAGCTTTCCCGTGCCGCACGCTCGCGTGCGAATCGTTCGCCGCCGAAGCGTTCGCCACCAAAGCGTTCACCGCGGTCAAAGCGAATTTCCCGAGCCCGACCATCGAAGCCGTGCGGGAAGAAGTCAGCCGCGTTGGCAGTGCTGAACACTGACAGAAACGACAAGCTGAACAATAGAACAGACATTGCGCCGGTTTTCATCGCCGATACTCCTTTAGCTGGCGGTTGCTGATGCTCGACTCACGGCGCCCACCGTAGTCGTGGCATGATTGGCCAACAATCCCTCAAAAAGAGGGGGTATCAGACACTTTTACTTGATCGACGATAGCCTTGATCACATGTCTGCACTGAGAAGCAATGTTATTTCGCGCGGCCGATTTCTGATTGGCTGCCTGACATTCACGCTCATGGTCACCGGGATTGCCGTTGCGCAAGTGCCGGGGCTTGCAGCCGAGGCCAACACTGCAGATCCAACTGCCGCGTTCTTCATCGATCTTACCGGTTTGGACTTCAACACCTCGCCGCCAACGCGCGATCCGCACAATCCGCATTACCCGAGTGCAACCGAGCTTGCGGATGGCGTGCTGCCGTCGATCCGTGCGCACGGCAATTTCATTATCGGCCGCACTCACACGCCCGGACCCGAGACGATCATTCAAGACGTTCCAAGGGGACGGGTGCTGACTTTCACGATGTCTTCGCAGGACAGCGTGATCTACAACCCTGGATTCGTGCGCGACACATCCATTAATTTCGATTCCACCTATCCCAACGATCCGTCCAATCTCATCGTATCAACCGGTCACCCAGGCACCTGGACGCGCTCGATATCGGTCTACGTACCGAAGCAATCGACCGGCGATGCAGGGCTGCCGTTCCTGGTGGTCGGCGACGGGGGCCTGTTTGATACCACGATCTTCACCGTGCTCGATAACCTGATTCATCAGCGGCGGCTACCGCCCATGGTTGCCATCACGATTCAGGCGGGAGGACAGGATGCACAGGGCAGTGAGCGGGGTATCGAGTACGACACCGTCTCCGGTACGTATGCGGAGTTCGTCGAGCGGGAAGTGCTGCCACTGGTGGAACGCAAGGCAGGCGTGAGACTCACGCGCGATCCCGATGCGCGGGCGACCATGGGCATCAGTTCCAGCGGCGCGGCCGCGTTCACCATGGCCTGGTTCCATCCGGAACTCTACCATCGCGTGCTGGCGTACTCGCCGACCATGATCAATCAGCAGTGGCCCCACAGCACGGCAGTGCGCGGCGGCGCCTGGGAGTACCACAGTCCCTGGGCGGGCCCGAAGGATGGCCCGCTGCTGAACGCCCATGGCGCCGAGGCTTTGGCGCCCAGCGCTTTGAGTCCCGCATCACCCTTGATCGCGAACAGCGCACCGAAGCCACTGCGCATCTGGTTCGAGGTCGGCGATCGCGATCTCTGGTATCCCAATACGCTGGACGACGGGATGCACGACTGGGTCCTGGCGAGCGAGAACCTGGCCAAGGCTCTTGCAGCCAAAGGCTACGCGTATCAATTCGTCTTCGCCCGCAACTCCGGGCACGTGGATCGCGCGACGCTTCTCCAGACCCTGGGAACCGCGCTGCAATGGGTATGGAGCGGATATCGGCCGCATGACGATCGACCCGTGCCGCCATGACGGCAGCTGCGAGCGTCGGCAATCTCAGCGCTCAGGTGCCGGCATTCGGATTGTATTGCCACAGATCGTTGAGATAACCCACGCCCCCGATCGAGCCGTAGCCATAGCCGCCGAACAGCCACAGGTTGCCGGTGGAATCGATCCAGGAGCTGACGGCATTGCGCCCGCCGGGCACACTGTTGACCGCGGCCGTGCCCTGGGTGCCGTAGATTCCGCTGGCATTGTCCGCGCTGCTGCCACTGACCCAAGCCCATTCATTAGTGCTCGGACTGTAACGCCATAGATCGTTCAGATTTCCGACACCGCCGGTGAGATCATAGCCAACCCCACCGAACAGCCACAGGTTGCCGGAGGAGTCGATCCAGGAGCTGGCTGCCTGACGTGCTCCCGGCTCAGTGCCGGCCAGAGCTGCTCCCAGCGTGCCGTAGATGGCGGTGCCATTGACTTCGCTTGAGCCTCCAACCCAGGTCCACTGTCCGCCGCTGGAACTGTACTGCCATAGATCGTTGAGCTTGCCCGCAGTACCGATGGAGTCGTAGCCGTAGCCGCCGAACAGCCACAGCGTGCCGGATGCATCCATCCACGAACTCGCCGCATAGCGCGCACCCGGGGTATTGCTGGCCGCCGCAGTGCCCTGCGCGCCGTAGATGCCGCTCGCATTAGCCACGTTCGCGCCAGCGACCCAGGTCCACTGTCCGTTGCCCGGGTTGTATCGCCACAGATCATTGAGATTTCCCACACTGCCGGTTGAGTCGTCGCCAACCCCCGCGAACAGCCACAAGTTGCCGGACGCGTCGATCCAGGAAGTGGCGGCATAGCGCGCTCCCGGTACATTGCTCGCCGCGGCAGTACCCTGCGTGCCATAGACTCCGCCGGCATTGGCCACGCCTGCACCAGCGATCCAAGTCCACTGTCCGGTGACTGGACTGTATCGCCACAGATCGTTCAGATTTCCGACCGCGCCGGTCGAGTCATGGCCAATTCCGCCGAACAGCCAGAGGTTGCCGGATGCATCGATCCAGGAACTGGCGGCATAGCGCGCTCCCGGCACATTGCTCGCCGCGGCGGTGCCCAGCGTGCCATAGACGCCGCTGGCATTGGCCGCCATGCCCCCATTAACCCAGTTCCACTCTTTGGTGCTGGGAGTGTATTGCCACAGATCGTTCAAATACCCCGTAGCACTGGTTGAGTCGTAGCCAATGCCCCCGAACAGCCAGAAGTTGCCGGCCGCGTCTGTCCAAGTACTGGCGGAATAGCGCGCTCCCGGCACGTTGCTGGACGAGGCGACGCCCTGTGTGCCATAGACTGCGCTGGCGTTGACCGCATTCACGCCGCCTTCCCACGTCCACTGCCCGAAGCTGCACACCACGGCCACGTCGCCCACACTGCCGGTGTTCATTCCGCTGCCGCCGCTGGTGACGGCACACGACTCTCCGACCGGCTGAGTCTTCACCGTCACTGAGTAGCTGCTGCCCGCGACAAAGGAGCTCGGGAAAACCCAGCTGGTCGCGCCCGCCGAAACGGTCACAGTGGCCGTGCCGTTGGCCAGCACAACGCTACTGACGGCCAGACCACTGATGGTGCCGCCCACGGTGTAGTTGGTGCTGACAGTGGTCGCAGTGCTGCTGCCACCGCAACCCGCGAGCGCCAGCGCGAGCCCAATCATGGTAATGGCTTGCAATGCCGCGACCCCGTTCATCAGCAGGCGGCTTGCCGGTGGACGCATTGCATTTCTCCTGAGCTGGCAGTTTGCAGCGGTCATTGCGGCCGCACAAACTGCCACACATCGTTGAGATAACCGTTACCGGTCGCGCCATAGCCCGCGCCGCCGAAAAGCAGCAGATGACCGGAAGGGTCGACCCAGGAGCTGGCGCCCTGACGCGCTCCCGGCAAGGCACCGTCGGAGGCGGTGCCCTGGATGCCATAGACACCGGCGGCGTTGGCTACGTCACCGCCGCTGACCGAGGTCCATTGCTTGGTGCCCGGACTGAATTGCCACAGATCGTTGAGAGCACCCAAGCCATCGACCGAGTCGTGGCCGTAGCCACCGAACAGCCACAGGCTTCCTGACGAGTCGATCCAGGAGTTGGCCGCCTGGCGTGCTCCCGGCACATTGCTGGCGGAAACGGTACCCTGAGTTCCGTAAATCCCGCTGGCATTGTCGGTGCTGCTGCCGCTGACCCAAGTCCACTGTCCGCTGCTCGAACTGTATTGCCACAGGTCGTTGAGATAGCCCAGATCTCCGGTGGAGTCGTAGCCATAGCCCCCGAACAGCCACACGGTACCGGAAGAGTCGATCCAGGAATTGGCGGCCTGGCGTGCTCCGGGCCCATTGCCGGCCGCGGCGATTTCCAGCGTGCCGTAACTCCCGGTGGCATTGGCCACGCTTGAACCACCGACCCAGGTCCACTGTCCGCTGCTCGCGCTGTATTCCCACAGATCGTTGAGCCTGCCCACGGTGCCGGTTGAGTCGGACCCATATCCGCCGAACAGCCACAGGTTGCCGGAGGCGTCGATCCAGGAGGTCGCCGCATAGCGCGCTCCCGGCACGTTGCCGGCCGCCGCAGTGCCGAGTGCCCCGTAGACGCCGGCGGCATTGTCGGTGCTGGCGCCATTGATCCAGGTCCACTGTCCCGTGCCCGGGCTAAATCGCCAAAGATCGTCTAGCTTGCCTGCAGCGCCGGTTGAATCGCTGCCGTAGCCACCGAACAGCCACAGATTGCCCGATGCGTCGATCCAGGAGCTCGCCGAATAGCGCGCTCCCGGCACATTGCTGGCCGCGGCAGTGCCCTGCGTGCCGTAGATGCCGGCCGCATTGTCTGTGTTGGCGCCACCGATCCAGGTCCACTGTCCCGTGCCCTGACTGAATCGCCACAGATCGTTCAGATTTCCCACGCTGTCGGTTGAGTCATAGCCGACCCCGCCAAACAGCCACAGGTTGCCGAAGGAGTCGATCCACGAGCTGGCTGTCTGGCGCGCTCCCGGGAAATTACTGGCCGAGGCGGCGCCCTGAGTGCCGTAGACGCCACTGGCATTGACGCTGTCCAACCCTCCTTCCCAGACCCATTGCCCAAAAGCGCTGCACGCCACTGCCACATTAGTCACATCGTCGGGTAGCGTCGCTCCGCTGCCACTGCTGACTTCGCACAGCTCACCGGCCGGTTGCGTCACGACCGTCACCGAGTAGGCGGTATTCGAAGCAAAGGAACTGGGAAAAACCCAGGTACTGGCGCCTGCCGCCACGCTCACAGTCACCGTGCCGTTGGCCAGCACCACACCACCGGTCTTCAATCCGGTGATCGTGCCGCCGATGGTGTGACTCGAGCTGGTGCCAGAGCTGCCGCCATGGCAGGCCATGAACATGAGCACCACCGTCATCAAGCAGACATTGCGCGCCGCAGCGGCCGACGTGAGTACGGGCTTGCTCGATCTAGCTCTCATGGCGTTTCTCTCTGTTTCTGGAGCCGTCGCGATGGCAGGTCTTCAGGGGCCCTCCGAAAAGCTCCACAGGTCATTCAGATCGCCTTGTGCGCCGGAGGCATCGATGCCAAAGCCGCCGAACAGCCAGAAGTTGTTGCTGGCGTCGAGCCAGCCGACCGCCTGT
>DASXLF010000464.1:0-19098 GCA_036496405.1 Steroidobacteraceae bacterium
GGCGGACTACCGCGCAGCGAAGTCGAGGATGGCCTGGCGCTTGACCGCGGTCGCGAGAGTGCCGGCACTACCACACTGGATGCGCAGCTCAACGTCATTCTCAAGATGCCCAAGGACTCGTTCGTGCCGATCATCCTGGCGCTGACGTTGACGACTATTTTCACCGGGCTGGTGCTGCACCTGTGGTGGCTCGCCATCGTCGGCGCCGTGGCTACGGCGGCCGACATCGTCGCTTGGCTGTGGCCGGATCCGGCATTGGGCGAGACCGCGGAGCCGGCTCGTGGCTGATCGTCCGGCCGTACAGCAACGCCTGCCGGTAGGCGCACTCGACACGCGCGCCTCCGGCTGGTGGGCCATGATCTTCGTGGTGTTCACCGAAGCAGCGCTGTTCGCCTACCTGCTGTTCAGCTACTTCTACATCGCCGTGCAACCGCACCTGCCCGATACCTTCCCGCCCGGCGGCGCCCCATCGCTCAGCCTGGCGCTGCCCAACACGCTCATCCTGCTGCTGTCGAGCGCGGCCGTGGCGTGGGCGCAATTCAATATCGAGCACAACCGGCCGCTGCGCCTGGCCGCCGGATTGGGCGTGGGTGCTCTGCTGGGTTGCGTGTTTCTGGTCATCCAGTATTTCGAATGGGCGCAGAAGCCGTTTACCCTGTCCTCGTCGGGCTATGGCTCGCTGTATTTCACCATCACCGGTTTTCACATGGCGCACGTGATCGTCGGCGTGGTCATGTTGTGGGCGCTGTGCGCCTGGTCGTTGATGGGTTACTTCAACCGCGTCCGCTACGTTCACATCCATATCGGTGCGCTGTACTGGCATTTCGTCGACGCGGTGTGGCTGGTGGTGTTCTTCACTTTCTACCTGACACCGCTGATGGGGCTGAAATCATGAGCGGGCTGGCATCCGCACATCCGGCTCCGCATCGCGATCGCGTGCGCCTGTGGGTGCTGCTGTTCGGCGTGATCGCGGCGCCACTACTCTGGCTGGCGCAACTGATAGTCAGTTACGGCCTGTCCGCCATCGTCTGCTACCGCGGCAATCATCCCACTACCATTGTCTCCGCCACGCCGGTCCGAACAGCATTGCTGGCTTTCGATGCGGTGGCGCTGATCGTGGGACTGGCCGCTGCTTTGGTTGCCTTCGCCAGCTGGCGCGCGGTGCGGGCCGAACAGCAATCCAGCGGCCACCAGGCACTGGACATCGGCGAGGGCCGCACGCGCTTCATGGCGCTCTGGGGAATCATGTCGAGCCTGTGTTTCCTGGGCGCCATCATTTTTCACACGCTGGCCTCCATCATGGCGCCGCTATGCGTTCGCTGACGCAGAACCTGGCGCTGGCGGGCGGATTGACGGCGCTGGGGCTGACGCTGTTGCCACCGCTGAGCGGCGCTGCGCAGCAATTGTTGTCGTTTCACATGCTGCAGCACCTGCTGCTGATCGTCGCCGCGGCGCCGCTGCTCATCGCCAGCCGTGCGCTGCAATCCATCGAACGACGCCCGTGGTTCACGGCGATCGCGCAGCCGGTCACTGCCTGGCTTGGGTTCGTGGGCGTGTTCGTGTTCTGGCATTGGCCGGCCGCCTTTCAGTGGGCCGCCGGCGCCGCTTGGTCGCGCCTGTTGGAGCAAACCAGCATCTTCGCTGTCGCATTGCTGTTCTGGAGCGTCGCCTTGGCGCCCGAGGGCCGCCAGTCATCAAGTTATGGTGCGCGTGCGCTGTGGGTACTGACCGCGGCGATCGCCACCGATCTGCCCGGAGTCATCATGGTGTTTTCGCCGCGCGTATTCTGCGCCATGCCGGCCGAAAGCGCATGGCGCTGGACGCTCACGCCGCTGCAGGACCAGCAGATCGCGGGTCTGCTGATGTGGGTGCCCGCCAACCTGGTGTTCTTCGGCATGGCCATGTCGTTATTTGCACGCTGGATGTCGGATCAGAATCCACAGGAAATGGTGTCGCGATGATGAGCGTATATGAAGAAGTCCAAGGCAACCGGCTGGCGTGTGCTGCCGCACTGCTGCTTGCAGCGATGGGCAACATCGCCTGGGTCATGCCGGCGTCGGCCGATGACCTAGACGCGATGTCGCGCGATGACAAGCAATGGGTCATGCCGGCCAAGAATTACGCCAGCACGCGCTTCAGCGGTCTCGCCCAGATCAATGCCGGCAATGCCGGCCAGCTGGGCCTGGCCTGGGAATTCTCCCTGGGCTCGGATCACGGACAGGAGGCTGCGCCCATTGTGGTGGGGGACACCATGTACGTGGTCGGTGCCTATCCGAACGAAGTGTTCGCGCTCGATGCGGTGACCGGCGAATTGAAGTGGAAGTATTCGCCGCATGTCGATCCTTCGGTGCAGGGGGTGGCGTGCTGTGACCTGGTCGCGCGCGGCGAGGTCTACGACAACGGCCGCATTTTCTTCAACACGCTCGATAATCACACGGTGGCGCTCGATGCCAAGACCGGCAAGGAGATCTGGGCGGTAAAGCTCGGGGAGATCACCCGCGGCCAGACGCTGACCATGGCGCCGCTGGCGGTGGAGAATAAAATCCTGGTCGGCAATTCCGGCGGCGAAATGGGGATTCGCGGCTGGCTGACGGCGCTCGATGAAAACACCGGCAAAATCGTCTGGCGTGCCTATTCGGTCGGCCCCGATAAGGACGTGCTGATCGGTCCGAAGTTTCATCCCTACTATCCGGATGCGCAGGGCACTGACCTGGGAGTGAAGACCTGGCCGCCGGGCCGCTGGCAGGTCGGAGGAGGCCCGGTCTGGGGTTGGATCTCTTACGATCCCCAGACTCATCTGATCATCTACGGCACCGGCAATCCCGGTCCGTGGAATTCCAATCAGCGCGCCGGGGATAATCTGTGGACAACCACCATTTTCGCGCGCGATGCGGCGACCGGCGAGGCCGTCTGGGCCGACGTGCTCAATCCACATGACCTCTATGATTTCGATGAGGTCAACGAGAATGTTCTGCTCGATCTGCCCATCGACGGCCAGACCAGGCCGGTGCTGGTGCATCCGGGCCGCGATGGTTTCATGTTCGTGATCGACCGCCGCACCGGTCAGATTTATTCCGCCGACAAATACGACCAGCAGTCCTCGATCGAAAGTTTCGATCTCAAGACCGGACGTCCGGTGATGAACGAGGCCCAGAAGCCGCTGCTCGGCAAGAACATCAGCGGCATCTGTCCGTCCTCGCCGGGCGTGAAAGACTGGCAGCCCACGGCTTATTCACCACTGACGCATCTGCTGTACATCCCGCACCAGCATCTGTGCATGGATTTCAAGACCAGCGAGGTCGGCTATATCGCCGGCACACCCTACGTCGGCGCGACCGAGGACATGTATGCCGGCGCCGGCGGCTACCGCGGTGAATTTGCGGCCTGGGACGTGCGCAGCCACCGGAAGGTCTGGGCCATCCATGAGAATTTTCCGGTATGGACCGGCACCATGGTCACCGCCGGCAACATCGCCGTGTATGGCACGCTCGACCGTTGGTTCAAGATCGTCGACGCGCGGGATGGCCGACTGCTGTACAAGTTTCATTCCGCGAGCGGATTCGTCGGCCAACCGATCACCTATCAGGGCAGGGACGGCAACCAGTACATTGCCATTCTGGACGGCGTCGGCGGCTGGCCCGGCGCAATCGCCAATGCCGAACTGGATCCACGCGTCAGGAATGGCGCCGCCGGATTCGTCGGTGCCGTCGGGGACCTTCCCGCCTATACCAGCGGCGGCAGTACGCTCATGGTGTTCGCACTGCCGCATCCGCCGGTCAGCAGCAATGCACCGTCGCACTGAAGGGTCCGCGAGACTGGCGATGCTGTTCGCCTTGGCGCCGCTCGCGGCATCGGCGAGCGCGCTGCGCGTATGCGCCGATCCGAATGATCTGCCGTTTTCGAATCGGGCTGGTCAGGGCTTCGAGAACCGGATCGCGCAGCTGGTCGCGCATGACCTGGGCGAAAATGTGGAATATACCTTCGCCGCCCAGCACCAGAATTTCATCCAGCGCACGCTCAATGCGCGCGAGTGCGATGTGATGATCGGCGTGCCAGTGGGATTGGATGAGGTCGACGAGACGCGGCCGTACTATGCCTCCACCTACGTGTTCGTCTATCGCAGCGCCGATGACCTGCGGCTCAGTTCCTTGACCGATCCGCGCCTGCGGGTGCTGAAGATCGGTGTCCACCTGATCGGGGCCGACAACACGCCGCCGGAACTGGCGCTGGGCGAGCAGGGCATTGTCGATAACGTCAGCGGCTTCATGATTTATGGCGACTATTCCCGACCCGATCCTCCGGCGCGCCTGCTCGAGGCGCTCGAACAGCGGCGCATCGATGTTGCCGCCGTGTGGGGACCCCTGGGTGGCTACTTCGCGCAACGCTCGGCGGTGCCGCTGACCGTTGCGGCCATGACGCAGACGGCGCGCTTCGCGCCGCTTAGCTTTCGTTATGCCATTGCCATGGGCGTACGCAAGGGCGATCGCGTCCGCCGCGAGCAACTCGAGCGTGTGCTCGCGCGCGAACAGCCACGCATCAGCGCGCTGCTGGCATCCTATGGCGTGCCGCTGGTGGATCTCAAAGGAGGCGCTGATGAATAGCCTGCGCTGGACTACTGTGATCATTATCGCGCTGACGGTAGTCGTGATCGCGATTGCATTGGCATGGATCGTCATGCCGGGGGCCCGTCCCCCGCCACTGGCCGCGGCCATGACCGGGTACGACGGCGCGGTGCCCGCATCGGCGCTGCTGCGCGTGCCCGTGAGCGCCATCTACCCCGGCGGCGATGCCGCGGGACTCAATGCCAATATGCAAAACCCTCTGGCCAGGGATCCCGATGCCATCCAGCGTGGTATGAAGGATTTCGACGCCTTCAATTGCTCGGGCTGCCATGCACCCAACGGTGGCGGCGGCATGGGACCCTCGCTCAGCAACGACACCTGGATCTACCGTTCGTCGCCGGCGAACATCTACCTGAGCATTGCCCAGGGTCGCGCCGCGGGCATGCCGGCCTTCGGCGCCATGCTGCCGGATCGCACACTGTGGGAGCTGGTGGCCTATATACAAAGCATCAGTGAGAAGCCGGGCGCGAATTTCGGCACCACCACTTCGCTGGCGCCGCAATCGCCAGTGGCGGAACAGGTACCGGCCGGTCGTACGCAAAGCGCAACGCCATGGCAATTCACCGAGCCCATGCCCAAGAGCGGTGAGCGACCCGGCGGTTAGCGTGTTCCCGCACCCAGGGCGGTGCGCAGATCGCTGACCTCATCCCGGGACACCGCTGAGGCGTGGTTTCCCCAGGTGTTGCGGATGTAGGTGGCGACGTCGGCAATGTCCTGATCGCTGAAGCTCACAAACGCCGGCATCGAGTAACCCGTCGCAGCATCCGCGGTCGCAGCCGATTGGGCTCCCTGCAGAATGATGCGCACCACCGTCTCCGGATCGCGTTCCTGCACCAGCGGGTTGTTTGCGAGCTTGGGGTATGCCGGTGGCGTCCCCGGGTTCGCCGCCAGATGGCACATCGAACAACTTTGCGCGAACAGCGCCTCTCCGGCCTGCATGGCGCGCGTCCCGGGTGGCGCCGGTTCGCTCGCTGCCGCCGCCGGCAGGCTGCTGAGATAAGTGGCAATGGCGGCCAGATCCTCATCGCTCAGGTGACTGGTGGAGCGGCTCACCACCTCCTGCATGGAGCCCGCGGCCGCGGCATGGCCATTGCGCCCGGTCTTCAGGTATTCGACGATGTCAGACTGGCTCCATCGGCCCAGGCCATCGAGTGGCGCGGGCGTCAGGTTGGCGGCGAACCAGTGGTCCAGATTGGCACCGGTAAAGGCCTTGCTCATTTCATCGCCGAACAACATGTTTTTGGGTGTGTGGCAGCCGCCGCAATGGCCGAGCCCATTGACCAGCCGGGCGCCGCGGTTCCATGCCGGCGATTTCGAGGCATCGGCGATGATGGCTGACTTATCCAGAAACATGGCATTCCAAAACCAAACGACCGCGCGGTAGTTGAGCGGAAACACCAGGCGATTCGGCGGCGGCACCGCGTGCACCGGCGGCACGGTCTGCAGAAAGGCAAAAATCGCATCGCTGTCGGCGCGGCTGATACGAGTGAAATAGACGTACGGGAACGCCGGATAGAGATGGGCGCCATCGGCGCGCAGGCCGTCGTGCATGGCCTGATAGAACTGCAGTGCCGTCCAGGTGCCGATGCCGGTTTGCCGGTCGGGCGTGATATTGGAGGAATAGACGGTACCGAAGGCCGCAGTCAGGGCCTGTCCGCCCGAGTAGGCAGAGCCGTGAGCGCTGGCATGACAGCCGGTGCAGTCACCCAATGCCGCCAGATACCGGCCGCGCGCCACCTCATCCTGCGCGCGCGCGCCGGGCGCGCTCATGAAAAGGCCGATCGCGGCGGCAACGGGAATTAGCTTGGGCATCGAAGCATCAAGCGTTACAGGTCAGCGACGAGCAGTCTGTAGGACTCGTGCTCACACGCGCAGGTCCTGATTGCGGCCTTTCCACTGGCCACCGCGGCGCCGGGCATATTGCACCGCCGAAAGAATCGTGGCGGCCGCATAGAACAATGCGATAGCCGGCAGACACAGACACCAGAGCGGCGACAGGCGATAGAAACGAATCATCGGCGCGTAGGCAACGCTCATGAGCGCCCAGGCGCTCAGTCCAAGCGCTATCGACGGTGGATCGCCAGCGACCACCAACAGCGGCGGCAGCACGTAGGTCACGGCGAGTGCGACCATGGTGGCGACGAGCAGCAGGTATGAATGGCGCAGTTGATGGAAGGCCGAGCGGGAAATCATGCGGGCGATTTCGGCGGCCGAGCCGTAGCGACGCGTGCTGACGGCGCTGTGGGTAAGACCCAACCATATCGAGCCGCCGGTGTCCTTGATGCGGCGCGCCAGTGCGCAGTCGTCGATGATCTGCGAACGGATGGCAACCAGGCCGCCGGCGCGAGCGAGGGCTTGCGGTCTCACCAGCATGCATCCGCCGGCGGCGCCGGCCGTGCGGTAACGGCGCGCCGCGATCCATCGCGGCGGAAACAGCTGCAGGAAAAAGAATACGAAGGCCGGAATCAGGAATTTTTCCGCGCGGGTCGCGACCGACAGTTCCACCATGTATGACACCAGATCCAGAGCGTGCTGTTCGGCGCGGTTCACCAGTGCCGCGACATTGCCCGGACAGTGGTGAATGTCGGCATCGGTGAACAGCAGGTAATCCGGCGCCAACACGGTCGCGGCATCGGCGCCCTGCGACATGGCCCATAGCTTTCCAGTCCATCCCGAGGCCAGCGGCGCGCCAGTGAGAATCGTCAGCCGGGCCGATGCATTGACGCTCGCTGCGGCCTCGCCGGCCACGCGGGCGGTGCCGTCGGCGCTGGCATCATCAACCAGAATGATATGAATGGCACCGCCGTAGTCCTGCTGCAGGAGCGACTGGATGGTATCGCCGATGACGGCCGCCTCATCGCGCGCCGGAATGACGACCACGACTTTGGCGGTTTGAGCATGCGCCGGTGCGGCGGAGGTCGGCTGCTTAGGTACGCGCCAAAAGGCGCCGCGCGCCAGCAGCAGGTAGAGCCAGATGAGCAATGGTAGTGCAGCGACAGCGTGTGCGAGCATGGCGAGCGTTAGTCAACGCACGGTGACGCGGGTCAGGCGCGCAGGGTCACGGTGGCCATCAGCAGCCGCTCTCGATCGGCACACGGACCCACCAGGATTTCCACCTCGCCCGGCTCAAAAACGGAGCGCAGATCCAGCCCGAGAAAGCGCAGTTGCGAGGCTGGCAACGATAGACTCAGGGCCGCGCTTTCACCGGGCTGGAGCGCGATCTTGGCGAAGCCTTTGAGTTCCAGCAACGGCCGCGCGACCGAGGCGATCAGGTCATGCGCGAACAGAAATACTGTCTCTTCGCCCGCGCACGCGCCCGCGTTGGTAACTTCTACCTGTACCTGGATGGTTTCGGCTTCGCTCACGTTGGCCGGGGTGACACGCAGGTCCGACAATGTGAAGCGCGTATAGGTCAGCCCGTGGCCGAAGGGATACAGCGGCTCGTTTGGCAGGTCCAGGTACTTACTGGTGAAATGATCCTTGGCATCCGCCGGTCTGCCGCTGGGCCGTTGGCCAAAGAATACCGGCACCTGCCCCACTGCCCGCGGCCAGGTGATGGGTGTGCGTGCACTGGGTGCGATCCGGCCAGTCACGATATCGGCGATGGCGTTGCCGGCCTCGCTGCCCAGGAACCAGGCGGCCAGCAGCGCATCGGCTTTGGCGGCCAGCCACGACACCATCAATGGCCGGCCCGAAAACAGGATCACGATCACAGGTATGGCCCGCGAGCGGGCGCACTCGATCACCGCTTCTGCCAGCGCACGCTGTTGGCCTGGAAGATCGGGGTCGGCACGGCTCGCGGCCTCGCCGCTCATGTTTGCGGCCTCACCCAGGCACAACAGCACCGCGTCCGCGCTACCGCAGATCTCGAGCGCCGCGGCAAAGCCGGCGCGATCGTCGCCATTGATCGAGACGCCGGCCGTGTGCACGATTTCGCGGTCCGGCAGGTTGCGTCTCATGCCGTCGAGAACGCTGACATGGTCGGCGGCGACGCCCGCCGCTCCCCAGGGACCGCCCATTTCGTCGGCCGCGTCGGCCAAAGGACCGATGACGCCGACGCGCCCGATCGAAGCGGCCAGCGGCAGTGCCTCCCGCTCGTTCTTCAGCAGCACCACGGCGCGCGCAGCCACCGCCCGCGCCAGCTGCCGACGCTCAGCGAGCACGGCGGCGGTCTCCGGCTGCCTGCCGCGGCGATAGGGATCGTCGAACAGCCCCAGGCGTTCTTTGAGACGCAGCACACGCCACACCGATTCGTCGATTTCCTCCATGATTACCAGGCCACGGTCCAGCGCGACCGGCAGCCCCCGGCGGTAGGCGTCGGCCATCATGTCAATGTCCACGCCCGCTTTGAGCGCCAGTGCGGCCGCTTCCGGCAGATCGGCGGCAACGCCGTGACGCAGCAGCTCGCCGATGGCGTTGTAGTCGCTGACCAGCACCCCATCGAAACCCAAATGCTCGCGCAGGCAGTGACGCAGCAGCGACTTGTTGGCGGTCATCGGAATGCCCGCAAGGTCGGTGAAAGCAGGCATGATGGCCGCCACACCGGCCGCGACGGCGGCCGCAAAGGGCGGCAGATGCACTTCCCGCAGCGTGCGCTCGGAAATGTCGACCGAGGCATAATCTCGGCCTGCGGTCACGGGACCATAGGCACAAAAATGTTTGGCCACGGCGGCGAGCGAGTCATGCGCGGCCAGATCCCTGCTCTGGAAACCGCGGACTTTGGCTTGCGCCATGCGTGCCCCGAGCCATGCGTCTTCGCCCGGTCCTTCCGCGGTGCGTCCCCAGCGTGGATCGCGCGAGACGTCGAGCATGGGCGCGAAGGTCATGGCCAGTCCATCGCAGGCCGCCTCTGTGGCCGCCTCGCGTGCGGTGAGCTCCCAGGTCCGCGGATCAAACAGCGCCGCTTCGGCCAGCGGAATCGGAAATAAAGTGCGGTGTCCATGAATGATATCGAGCCCAATGAGCAGGGGGATGCCGAGACGGGATTCCTCGACCGCCAGACGCTGCATTTCGCCCACCGGCCCGGATCCCACCATATTCAGCAAATTGCCGATGGTGCCGGCGCGGATGGCGTCGGTCGAGTCACCGGCGATGATCGGGCCGGTCACGGTATAACTGGAAGCGGTCATGGTCAGCTGCCCCAGCTTTTCCGCCAGTGTCATGGCGTCAATCAGCTGCTCGATCCGGCTCATCGCATCCAGTCCTCAGTGATCGGAATCAACCTCAACATCATGACATGAGGCCGCGGGTGCTTCGCGATTAGACCGGGTTCCTGTTTCCCCGTGGCCGAGTCGGATTAAATGCACCAGCGCATGTGCTCCAACGTGGCGTAGATATTGCTAGGAGAGATCATGATGCCGAAATTGTGCCAGGGGGAGATTGCCCGTGCCTAGACCGGACAAGAGGCCAAGCGAGCCTGGGGAATCGAGCGCCGCCTCGTTGGCGCAATTACCCGATGAAGAGTTGATGGAGCTGGTGCAACGGCGCACTTTCGACTACTTCTGGGAACGCTCCCATCCCGTCAGCGGCCTGGCTCCCGATAGTCGTCCGGCCCGCAGGGATCACGTGGAGGATCTGGTCGCCATCGGTGGTTCGGGCTTCGGCATCATGGCGCTCATCGTCGCGGTCGAGCGCGGCTGGGTCACACGCGATGCGGCGCTCGAGCGCCTGGGACGCACGCTCGACTTGTTGGTGCGAGCCACCTGTTATCACGGGGCGTTCCCACATTTCATGAACGGTGCCACCGGTGCCACCATTCCATTTTCGCGCAAGGACGATGGCGGCGACCTGGTCGAGACCTCGTTTCTGATGATGGGGTTGTTGTGTGCCCGTCAGTATTTCCAGCGCGACGATGCGCTGGAAAAGAATCTTCGTGGCCGGATCACCTGGTTATGGGAAGAGGTCGAGTGGGACTGGTACACGCAGGACGGCCGCGAGCTGTTGTACTGGCATTGGAGTCCGAACAACGGCTGGGCGATGGATCACGAGATCCATGGTTGGAATGAGTGCCTGGTGACTTACGTTCTGGCTGCGGCTTCGAGGCGCTATGGCATCGAGCCCAGCGTCTATCACCGCGGCTTCGCCACCGGTCGCGCTTTTCTCAATGGCAAGAGTTACTACGGCATCGAGCTGCCATTGGGCATGCCCTACGGTGGCCCGCTGTTCTTCGCCCACTATTCTTTCTGCGGCCTGGATCCGCGCGGCCTGAAGGATCGCTACGCCGACTACTGGCAACAGAATCTCCGGCACGTGCAGATCAATCGCGCTCACTGCATCGCCAATCCCAACGGCTACAAGGGCTATGGCGCCAATTGCTGGGGCCTGACGGCCAGCGATGACTACAACATCTATGAAGCGCACGCTCCCGCCGTGGACAACGGCACCATCGCGCCGACGGCCGCTCTATCGAGTCTGCCGTACGCGCCGCAGGAGGTGTTGCAGACTGCGCGTCACTTCCTGAGCCAGCACGGCCAGCGGCTGTGGGGGCGCTATGGTTTTTTCGACGCATTCTGCGAACAGAAAGACTGGTATGCCAGCACCTATCTGTCCATCGATCAGGGTCCCATTGTCGTCATGATGGAAAATCACCGCACCGGGCTGCTGTGGAAGCTGTTCATGAGCGTGCCGGAGGTACAGACGGGACTGCGCAAGCTTGATTTCATCAGCCCTCATCTGGGTGCCGCCGGCGGCGATTGATGCAGTCCTTGGGTCAGTGGCTGAACGAACAATATCGTCGCGCCGCGAGCGCGATGCTGGTCAGCATCTCGCCAGTGACAATCGTCAAGACGCGGCCGGGGTTTGGCCAGACTGTGCGCGCAGCCAAGGGTTCGGTGGTCGCCTCGCCGGTGCTGGCTTCTTACGATCCGGATCCGGACTATTTTTTTCACTGGTACCGGGACTCGGCGGTGGTCATCGATGCGCTGCGCCTGCTTTTTGAGGACGGCACCGTGGGCCCGGAGGCGCTCGAGTACTTCGGCGACTTCGTGCGCTTCAGCCGCTCGCTGCAGCGGCTCGATGGCCGCGCGCTGGTGACCGCGCCGTCCTGGCGCGAGCAAGTCGCGCCGGATTTCATCAAATTCCTGCGCACCGAGGCGGATCTGGCAGCGGTGCATGGTGAAGCCGTCACCGGCGAGACCCGCGTCAATCCCGATGCAACGCTCGATATTTCCGGTTGGCCGCGTCCCCAGCATGACGGGCCGGCACTGCGGGCACTGACGCTGCTGCGATGGTCGCGCAACGCCGACATGGACACTGGACTCAATACCGAGTTGTCGGCACTGTTGCGCTCGGACCTGAGCTTCATCGCCCGCCATTGGCGCGAGCCGTCGTTCGATATCTGGGAAGAGGAAAACGGCCAACATTATTACACGCTGTGCGTGGCGGCCGCCGCGCTCGAGTCGGGTGCGGTCTGGCTCGGGAATTTGGAAGAGCGCCTCCTGGCGCAGGACTACCGCGCCGAAGCCACCGCCATTCGCAGGATACTCGATGGCTTCTGGCTCGCGGACGCCGGTTACTACCGGTCACGGATTCTGAGTTCCGGCGCGCCTTCGACCAAGGAACTCGACATCGCGGTGATTCTCGCGGCAATTCACGCCGGCGAAAGCGGCGCGCACTCGGCGCATGATCCGCGCATGCATCGCACGTTGGCGCGCCTGGAGGAGCTGTTCGATCACAGCTATGAGATCAATCGCGACCGTCTCGCGAATACCGCACCGGCCATGGGGCGCTACTCGGGCGACGTCTACTACTCTGGCGGTGCCTACTATTTTTCGACCCTGGGCGCGGCGGAATTCTGCTTCCGGGCGGCACTCGAGCCATCCACGGCCGAGGCCTGGGTGCGGCGCGGCGATGCTTTCCTGGCAACGGTACGCGCTTTCACGCCGCCGGGCGGCGAGATGTCGGAGCAGTTCGATCAGCGCACGGGCGCACAGAGCTCCGCGAAACACCTGGCCTGGAGCTACGCCAGCTTCATCTCCTGTGTCGCTGCGCGTCGCGCCGTGCCCGGCATGACACAATAGACCAGCACGATGAGCGACGCCGCCGAAACCGACGAGTACACCGATTCAGGCCTGGTGCGCCAGATGCGCATGATCCTGCGCGCGCTCTGGGACTCCGCGGCCAGTAAGGCGCTAGTGGTGCTGAGCGTCGCGGTGTTCCTGGTGATACTCGCCACTGCCTATGCGCAGATCCGGCTCAACAGCTGGAACAAGCCATTTTTCGATGCGTTATCACGTCGCGATGTGCGCGACTTCCTGTTTCAGCTGGGTGTGTTTTTTCTGATCGCCGGCGCGCTGCTGGTGCTCAATGTGGCGCAGCGGTGGATCATCGAGACCTTGAAGGTCAAGCTGCGGGAGGGCCTGGTACAGGATCTGCTCAAGGATTGGCTGCAGCCGCGCCGGGCGTTCTGGCTTGCCAATGCCGGTCCCATGGGAGTCAATCCGGATCAGCGCATCCACGAGGATGCCCGCAAATTGTGCGAACTGTCGGCCGATCTGGGATCCGGACTGCTGCAATCCACGGTGCTATTCGCCAGTTTTGCCGGCGTGCTGTGGGTTCTGTCCAGCACCTTCAGTTTCCGCATCGCGCATCGCGACTACGCCATTCCGGGCTTCATGTTGTGGGCCGCCATCATCTATGCCGGTGCCGGCTCGTTGCTGAGCTACTGGGTCGGTGGCAGCCTGATCAATCGCAATGCCGAGCGCTACGCGCGCGAGGCGGATCTGCGCTTTTCGCTGGTGCGCATCAATGAGCACCTGGATGGCATTTCACTCGCGGGCGGCGAGGCCGATGAGCGGCGGCGCGTCGAAATGCATCTCAACAACGTGCTCGCGGCCACGCGCCGATTGGTTACCGGACTGACCAATCTCACCTGGGTCACCGCCAGCTTCGGCTGGGTCACCAACGTGGCGCCGATCCTGGTCGCCGCGCCGCTGTATTTCTCGGGCAAGATCACCTTCGGCGGCCTGATGATGGCGGCGGCGGCATTTACGCAGGCGCAGTCATCGTTGCGCTGGTTCGTCGATAACTTCAGCGTTATCGCCGACTGGCGCGCGACCCTGCTGCGCGTCGCCAGCTTCCGCCAGGCACTGACGAGTTGCGCGGTGCTGCACGACTTCGAGACCAGCATTACTTACAGCGATGGCGAACCCGGGATTCTGCGAATCGACGAACTCGAGATTGCCTCGCCTGTGGGTGGGGAGATGCTCAAGGAACGTAGCGTCATCATACGAGCCGGGGAGCGAGTGCTGATCGTCGGCGCCCCGGGAACCAGCAAGACCCTGCTGTTCCGCTCGCTGGCGGGCCTTTGGCCGTGGGGCTCTGGGCGCGTCACGCGTCCCAAGGACGAACAGATTCTGTACCTGCCGCGCGGCACACCCTATCTGCCGCGCGGCAGTCTGCGTGAAGTACTGGCCTATCCACTGAAGGTGAGCGGCTTCGGCGATGACGCCTTCGCGCACGCCCTGAAACGGCTTGGACTCGAACGGCTGCTGCCCATGCTCGACACCACCAGGCGCTGGGACCGCGAACTGAGTCAGGACGAACAGTTGTCGCTGGCCTTCGCCCGCATGGTGTTGCAGGCGCCACCTTGGGTACTCATCGACGACACACTGGGATCACTCGACGACGAATCGCACGAGCGGGTAGTTGAGGTATTCAACGACGAACTCAAGCGCACCAGTCTGATTCATATCGGACGGGCCGCGCAGGCGCGCGATCCCATGTTTTCGCGGGTGCTGCACTTAATCAAGACTCCACCGAGACCACCGCCGCCGCGGCGCCGGGCGGGCGATTCCCAAGAGCTCAGCTCGCCACAGGCATCCACCAACGGCGAAGCATGAAGATGGCTGTCCGGATCAAACGTCTGCCGCTTCTCTTGAGTGTGCTCGCCCTGGCGCCGTCCTGGGTATGCGCTCAGGACTTTGATTTTCATCCGCCGGCACTCGCCACCGATCCCACGACCCCGGGCGTCATGCGCGATCTGGCGGAGCGCGTACTGCCGGTCTATCAGGAGGACAATCCCGAGCGCTATCTGACGAATCTGTCTGCGCTTCAGTTGGTATCCGGCGACTCCGGTTCGGCGAACGCCTCGCGGCAGACGTTGCGTGAGCGCCGGCGTAACGTCGACCCCGATCGGCCGGACGGCGCTGCGGTGCTGAACGACATTTATACGCAGGCGCGCGAGACCGTGGCCGCCACGCGAGTGCCGTTTGCCCAGAGCTTCGCTCAGTCTTTCCGGGATGCGATGTCGCGCTTGAGCGATCAGCAGGCCTATGCGGTCACGGCGTGGCGCGGCACACCGCTGTCGGTGTTGCAGGATGCGCTGCAGAAATCCTTCGATGAGCATCGCTCCAAGGACGTCATCAGTCTCGCTGACGCGGTGGCCATGATCCGAACCTATCTGGCCTTCGACACCGCACGAAGTATCGGGCCGCTGATCGGCGCCTTGAATACCGAGGATGACCAGCGGCGCTACATCACCGAGGACCACCTGCTGATCAAAAGCGCGAGCGGCGGGAATATCTCCGCCTTGCTGGTGCGTCCGAAGGCCGCCACGCAACCGGTGCCGGCGCTGCTGGAATTTACGATCTACGCCAACTCGCCCAACTATGCCAAGGAATGCGCCGCGCATGGCTACGTGGGCGTGGTGGCCTATACCCGCGAGACCCCGCACAGCCTCTACCGAGTGGTTCCTTACCAGACCGACGGCGATGATTCCCGCACCGTCATCAACTGGATCGCCCATCAGTCCTGGAGCGATGGTCGCGTCGGCATGTATGGCGGCAGTTACAGTGGCTTCACCGCCTGGGCTGCCGCCAGGCGTCTGCCGCCGGCTCTCAAGGCCATCGCCACCTCGGCCCCGATCGCGCCCGGTATCGATTTCCCGATGCGGGACAATATCTTCCGCAACTCCGCCTATCGCTGGGTATACAACGTTACCAACAAAAAGGGCTGGGACGAGACCTACGACGATACGCGCTGGCGTGACCTGCAGGAGACCTGGTACCGCAGCGGCCAGGCCTATGTGCGGCTGGATCACACCTTCAAGCGCCCCAACCAGTTTTTCCATCGCTGGTTGCACCATCCCAGCTACGACCTGTTCTGGCAACAGATGATCCCGTACCGGCGCGAGTTCAGCCGTATCGATATACCGGTGCTGACAATCGCCGGCTATTACGGCGGCGATGAGGTGGGCGCGCTCTATTACTTCACGCAGCATTATCAGTTCGACAAGAATGCCAACCAGACGCTGCTGATCGGTCCATATGACGACAACATCCTGTCACTCGCGCCGGTCGCCAATCTGCGCGGCTACGAGGTGGATCCGGCGGCGCTGGTGGATCTGCACCAGCTGCGTTACCAGTGGTTCGACTCGGTGTTCAAGGGAACCGCGAAACCCGCGGTGCTGTCCGATCGCGTCAACTACGAGCTGATGGGCGCTAATGAGTGGCGTCACGTGCCGTCGCTGGATGCCATGGCCACGGAGCGGCAGCGCTATTACCTGGACTCGGCGCCGTCGGCAAACGACCATGCGCTGGTGCCGCACAAGGTTTCAGACACGGCGTTCGTGCGCCAGACGGTCAGCATTGCCGATCGCAGCGATGCCACCTGGACAGCCCCATTCAACCTGATCGGCCGGGCGCTGCAGACTCCCCACGCGGTGCGGTTCGTGAGCGAACCGCTGACGCACGCGATCGAATTCAGCGGTTTGTTTTCCGGGCGGCTGGACTTCACGGTCAACAAGATGGATGTGGACCTGAACATTGCCTTGTACGAACTGCTACCCAGCGGCGAGTACCTGGGGTTGTTCGATCCGGCCTACGAATTCCGCGCTAGTTACGCGCGCGATCGCGTGCACCGTCACCTGTTGAAGGCCGGCGAGCGCCAGCAGGTGAGCTTCACCAGCGACCGCCTCACCAGCCGCAGGCTTCAGGCGGGCAGCCGCCTGGTAGTGGTGCTCGGGGTCAACAAACGCGCGGATCGGCAGATCAATTATGGCGGTGGCGACGACGTGAGCATCGAGGCACTCGAGGACGGCACCGAGCCGGTGAAGATCCGTTGGTATAGCGACAGTTACATCGACATTCCGGTTCAGAAATAGAGCCGGGCATCCACCCACTCGATCCAGTGCTGCACTCTCACCGGTGCCGCGGTGGCCAGGTGCGCAATGCAGCCAATGTTGGCCGATAGGATCGTATCCGGACCGGCAGCCATGAGCGCATCGAGCTTGCGCTCACGCAGCTGACCGGCCAGTTCCGGCTGCAGCACGGAATAAGTTCCGGCCGAGCCGCAGCACAGGTGACTGTCCTTGAACGGCAGCACCTGTGCGCCGACCGCAATCAGCAGCGCTTCCACGACTCCCCGGACGTTCTGGGCGTGCTGCAGCGTGCAGGGCGGATGAAAGACAACGCGCTCGCCCTCGGCGACGCGCAGCGCATCGATACGCGGCAGCAACAGAGGCGGCAGCAACTCGGCCAGATCGCGTGTCAGCGCACTCACGCGCGCTGCCTTGTCGGCATAGTCGGCATCCAGCCGCAGCAGGTAGGCGTACTGGCGCACCATGGCGCCGCAACCGGATGCATTCATCACGATTGCCTCTGCCCCGGCCTCGATGTATGGCCACCAGGCATCGATATTGCGCTTCGCATCCCGCATCGCACCGGGATGATCGGTCAGGTGATGACGAATGGCGCCGCAGCAGCCCGCGGCGGCGGGCAAGATCAATTCGATACCGAGCGCATCGAGCACCCGCGCCGTTGCCGAATTGATATTGGGTGACATACTCGGCTGCACGCAGCCGGCAAGCAGCAGCATCTTGCGCTGGTGTTGATTCTTCGGCCATGTGCCGGCCGATTGGCGCGGCGGTATTTTGCCCCGCAATCCGGGCGGCAGTACCGGCCGCAATGCACGTCCCAGCCACAACGCCGGGGCAAACCAGGGCCCTGCGAACAGCTCTTTGATGAGCGTGCGCCACCAGCGCAAAGGCAGCGCACGCGGCACCTGTGCTTCCACCGCTTGACGGCCGATATCAAGCAAACGGCCGTACTGGACCCCCGATGGACAGGCGGTCTCACAGTTCAAACACGTCAGGCACCGGTCCAGATGCAGTTGTGTACTGGCGGTAGGTTCGACCCCTTGCAGCACCTGCTTGATCAGGTAGATGCGCCCACGCGGTCCGTCCAATTCATCACCCAGCAATTGATAGGTCGGGCAGGTCGCGTTGCAGAATCCGCAATGCACGCATTTTTGCAGGATGGTTTCGGCCTGCTCGCCCTCCGGGGTATTGCGGATGAAATCAGCGAGCGTGACTTGCATCGTGCGCTTCCGGATACAGGCGGCCGCCGTCAAATATCGCGTGCGGATCGAACTGGGCGCGCAAGCGCCGATGGATGGTGTCGAGCACTGGAGCCAGGGGCGTGAATGTCTGCGTGCGCTCACCGCCGCGAAACAACGTGGCGTGGCCGCCTAGGGCACTCGCGCGCGCGCGAATCTGCGCGGCCGGCAGTACCGAGCGTATCCAGCGCAACGCTCCCCCCCATTCAATCAGTTGTTGCGCCTCCAGCTCGATCGGCGGCGCGGCCGATGGCAGCGACAATCGCCAGAGTGGTGCATCGCCGCCAAAGAATGGCTGGGTCTGTTCGCGCAGCTGATGCCAGAAGCAGTTCGCGGCAACGGATTCGACCGGTCCGCCGCCGAGTCTTGCGACGGCGGCCTGGATTGCCGACGGCGATCCCGACAGGCGCACATGCAGCGTACCCGCGTGCCAGGCCGAAGCCGAGATCGGCAATGGCTGGGCGCCCCAGGCGTTGAGCTGATCCAGCGCAGCGCCTTCGTTCAACACGAACCGCAGCGTGGTTTCCGCCGCGGGCCTGGGCACGACCTTGAATGAGGCCTCGATGATGACGCCGAGCACCCCGAGCGAGCCGGCGAGCAGGCGGGCAACGTCGTAGCCGGCAACGTTCTTCATCACCATGCCGCCGAAGGACAGCAGCTGCGCCCGTCCATCCAATAGCTTTGCACCCAGTAGAAAATCGCGAACGCCGCCATGGGTATATCCAGCCGAGGCGCGGCGCGGACCGGCCAGTCCACTGGCAATGCAGCCGCCGATGGTCGCACCGTGACCAAAATGAGGCGGCTCAAAAGCCAGCATCTGTCCCTGGGCTGCGAGCACTGCTTCGACTTCCTCCAGCGGCGTTCCACCATAGGCCGCCATCGCCAGTTCGCTCGGTTCATAGCTCACTATGCCGCTGATGGGGCGCGGATCGAGCACCGTGCCCTGCGGCGTATTGCCGTAGAAATCCTTGCTGCCACCGGCGCGAACACGCAGCGGCGTGCGATCGGCGACTGCCGCACGAATCTGATCACCCACGGCTGCCATGGCGGTGTGCATCAGAAGCGTGACAGTTCGGGAAACGGCACGGCACCACCCTCGCCACGCATCCGGCCGTACTCGGCGCAGCGATGCAATGTCGGCACC
>DASXLF010000465.1:0-1512 GCA_036496405.1 Steroidobacteraceae bacterium
CGAGGAAGTCGAGATCCGGATCGTCGCCTCCAACGCCGGGCTTAGCATGCTGCGCACCGACCGCTAGCCAGTGCTGGCGCGGTTGAAGTCGATCTCCGAGAGCCTGCCCAACGTCGCTTTCGAGGCGTGCGCCAATACGCGCGAAAACATGGCCCGCAATGAAGGCAAGAAGCCGGATGAGATCCCGATCTACGCCAATGCACGGATCGTGCCGTCCGGCGTGGTGTCGCTGATCGAGCTCAGCGAGAAAGGCTGGACGATCGTGAGGCCTTAGCGCCACGATGCGCCAGACATGACGTCCCGCCCGTCTCCGATTGCCTGGTTGATCGCGCCAGCGCTGCTGCTCTTCGTGCTGTTCTTCGTCCTGCCGTTCGGCGTCATGGCGATGATGTCGCTGTTCTCGGGCAATCCCATCACCAATCCCAATGCTGTCCTCACGACGCGCCACTATCAGCGCTTCATCGAGGACCAGGCCGGCATCTACCACGATGCGCTGTGGGCGACTCTGCGGATCGGCCTGATCACCACCGTGATCTCGCTGCTGATTGGCTATCCGCTGGCGCATTGGATGGCCCGCATGCATTCGCGGCTTGGCCACGCGCTCGCTCTGATGGCGGTGATCGCGCCGCTGCTCACCGGCATCGTGGTGCGCACCTTCGCCTGGATGACCATCCTGCAGGACAAGGGCGTGATCAACACCACGCTGATGCAGTGGGGCATCATCAAATCGCCCCTGCACCTGATGTACAACGAGTTCGGCACCGTGGTGGCGCTGGTCCATATCTACGTGCCCTTCATGGTGTTGACCCTGATCGGCGTGATCGGCCGCATCGACGAGCGGCTGGAACAGGCGGCGCGCAGCCTGGGCGCCGGCCGCCTGCGCGCCTTCATCGAGGTGACCCTGCCGCTCAGCCTGCCCGGCATCCTGGCGGGCTCGTTGCTGGTCTTCGCGCTGTCGATCAGCGCCTATGTCACGCCCTCGCTGATGGGCGGCACCGACGTGCTGACCCTGCCCATGCTGATCGCCCAGCAGGTCGGCACCAGCTTCAACCCGAATTTCGCCGGCGCACTCGGTGTCATCCTGCTGGCGGTGTGCCTCGCGATCGTCGTCGCCTATAACCGCATCCTCGCGCGCCTCAGCGGCGAGCAAGGCCTGGCATGAGCGCCCCCATTCAAGCACTCGCCAACAAGCGGCCGTTTGACGCCGGTCGCACTGCCTATCTCGCCCTCAACCTGGCGCTGATCGCCTTCCTGCTGCTGCCGATCGTGATCGTGATCGTGTTCGCGCTCAACCCCATGCCCTACATCTCCTTCCCGCCGGTCGGGGTGACGCTGCGCTGGTTCGAAAAATTCTTCGCCAGCAGCGACTTCATGAACGCGCTGTTCCTGTCGCTCTGGGTCGCGGGCTGCGTGCTGGTGCTGTCGATCACCATCGGCGGCGCCTGTGCGCTGGCGCTCGCGCGCGGCCATCTGCCGGGCCGCGCCTTCTTCACGGCATTCTTCATGTCGCCG
>DASXLF010000466.1:0-19880 GCA_036496405.1 Steroidobacteraceae bacterium
TCGCGCGGCCGCTCGCGCTCGGGCCAATCCTTGATACTCATTCGCACTCCGACCGGCGCACTCGAGAAAAGTGTGCGCCAAGTCTGAGGTGACATGGCCGCGGCGTGCGATCCTCATATCGTGCGCGCATGGCCGGAAAGACCGATAATTGAGCTATGAAGGGCAAACGTATCCTGCTCGGGATCACCGGCGGTATCGCAGCCTATAAAAGCGCCGATCTGTTGCGGCGACTGCGTGAGCACGGCGCACAGGTGCAAGTGGTGATGACCACCGCGGCGCGCGAATTTGTCACCGCGACCACATTCCAGGCCCTGTCCGGACACCCGGTGCGCACCGATCTGTGGGATCCGTCGGCGGAAGCGGCCATGGGACACATCGAGCTGGCGCGCTGGGCGGAGTTGCTGCTGGTGGCGCCGGCGAGCGCCGACTTTCTCGCGCGCCTGACGCACGGACTGGCCGATGATCTGCTCAGCACATTAGCGCTGGCCACCAAGGCACCGGTCGCCGTGGCGCCGGCGATGAACCAGCACATGTGGGGCAACGCCGCCACGCAGTCGAATGTGGCCTTGCTGCAGCAACGCGGCGTGCGAATACTCGGTCCCGGCTTCGGCGAACAAGCCTGCGGTGAAGTGGGCGCGGGCCGCATGCTCGAGCCGCTCGAGATCATCGCGCTGATCGCGCCGCTACTCAGCCAGGACGGAGCGCTGCAGGGAAAACGCGTGCTCGTCACCGCCGGACCGACGCGCGAATGCATCGATCCGGTGCGCTTCGTGAGCAATCGCAGTTCGGGCAAGATGGGCTTCGCGATGGCGCAGGCTCTGCAGGAGCAGGGCGCCGACGTGGTGCTGGTCAGCGGCCCGGTGACGCTGGCGACACCGCTGGGTGTGCGCCGCATCGACGTCGAGAGCTGCGATCAGATGCACGCCGCCGTGCAGCGCGAACTGCCCGGCACGGCAATTTTTGTTGCCACGGCCGCCGTGGCCGACTACCGACCGCTGCAATGCGCGCCGCAGAAGATCAAGAAGACCAGCGAGAGCCTGGCGCTGGAGCTCACCCGCACGGTGGACATCCTGGCGCAGGTGAGCGCCAGCACGCCGCGGCCGTTCGTGGTTGGCTTCGCCGCCGAGACGCACTCGGTGGAGCAGCATGCGCGCGCCAAGCTCATGGCCAAGAACCTGGACCTGATCGCCGCCAATGAAGTCGGGCACACCAAGGCCTTCGACTGCGATCACAACGCCCTGCTGGTGTTATGGCGCGGTGGTGGCCGGGTCGAGCTGCCCAGCGCCAGCAAGTGCGAGCTCGCGCAGGCGCTGACCCAGATGATCGTCGAGCGCTACCGCGAGCACATTCGCGAGAATGCCCCCGTGCGCGAAGTACGCGAAGTTCGCGAGCTGCGCGAGAGGTGATGGACTCGGGCGCGCGCCGCACGCTGCGGATCCGGATTCTCGATTCTCGTCTGGGCGCACAATTTCCGCTGCCGCACTACGCCACCGAAGGCAGCGCCGGCCTCGACCTGCGTGCCTGCATTGACACCCCATTGCTGCTCGCGCCCGGGCAGGCGCAGTTAATTGCCACTGGGCTGTCCATCCATCTGGAAGATCCGGGACTGGCGGCCGTGATCCTGCCGCGCTCGGGCCTGGGCCACAAACACGGCGTAGTGCTCGGTAACCTGGTCGGACTGATCGACTCGGACTACCAGGGACCGCTGATGGTTTCGTGCTGGAATCGCGGACTGGAGCCGTACTCCATCGCTCCGGGCGAACGTATCGCCCAGCTGGTGGTAGTGCCGGTGGTGCAGGTGGCGCTGGAAGTGGTCGAGGATTTCAGTGCCAGCACGCGTGGCGGTGGCGGCTTCGGTCATAGCGGGCAGCAGTAGCGCGTCAGGAGTGCGGGTGCGTGGTCAGCTCGTGGTAGCGCTGGATGTCGCCGTTGAATTGCGCCTGGGTTTCACTCTCCTCCTGGCGCTTGGCGTCGAGGGCTCGCTGCTGGCTGCGTGATTCGTTCAAGGTGCGCACCAGCTCCTCGGCCAGATCGTCCGGCAGTCGCCGCGCGCCGGGCTCGGTGTTGTAGGGCTTGAAGTGCATGGCCCGCTCCTGCAGGCTCGCGAGCCGGGTGCCGAGCGTATCGATATAGATCAAAGTGGCCTTGATCTGCCCTTCCTCCTGGGCCATGCGTTCATCGCGTAACTGTTCGATGTCCTTGGTCGACAGGTAGGTGGAGAGCAGGAACTGGTCATGCTGCGCGCGCTGCTGGGCGGCCGCGGTGGCGCGTGCCTGCGCGGCCTGCTGGGCCGCATTCTTGCCGCCCTCCATGTGCCCCACCTCAACGCCCTCGCTGTTCAGTACCGAGCGCTCGCTCTGCGCGTATTCGGAAGGCACGCTGTCGCCGTAGTGCACCACGCCCTTCTCGTCGGTCCAGCGGTAGACTTTGCCGCCGCCGGAGGAATCGGCGGCGCCGGCGGTACCCATGCCGAGGAGCAAGGTCAGCGAAGCAGCCAGTGAGGCGATGGTACAGAGGCGTTGATTCATGGCCACATTGTCCACTAGACGCGCCGCGCTGCAATAGCTAGACACTCACGACGCCATACTTGAGGCGATAAGCCTGCAAGGCTGTGAGCTGTGCCGCAGTGGGAGCCAGCCCCGGGACCGTGCCGGGCGCCTCAAGCGCCGCAATTAGGTCACTCAAGGTCAGTATTGAGATGCACCGCAGGCCGTAGTGGGCTTCCATTTCCTGTACCGCCGAGCGTTCCGACAGCCCGCGCTCCTGGCGGTCCAGCGCCAGCGCTACGGCCAGCGGTGTCGCGCCCGCGCGCCGGATCAGTTCGATGGCGGCACGGATGGCGGTGCCGGCGGTGATCACGTCATCGACGATCACGACCCGGCCCTTGAGCGGGCTGCCGACCAACAGTCCGCCCTCGCCATGATCCTTGGCCTCTTTGCGGTTATAGGCCCAGGAAAAGTTGCGACCGTGGCTCTCGGACAGGGCGATGGCGCTGGCCGTGACCAGCGCGATGCCCTTGTACGCCGGGCCGAACAGCATGTCGAAGTCCGGCAGCTCGTGCATGAGTGCGGCGGCATAGCAGCGTCCCAACGCGGCAATCGAGGCGCCGTCGTTGAACAGGCCAGCATTGAAAAAGTACGGGCTCACGCGTCCGGACTTGAGCGTGAACTCGCCAAAACGCAGCGCCTGGCGCGAGAGCGCAAGCTCGATGAATTGACGCTGGTAATCGCGCACTGCGCCCGCCCTCCCGACGAATGCCGCAGAGTATCATCGCCGCGTGCGGATCATCACCAGCAATGCCGACCTTATCTGATCAGCGCTCCGGCTGGCTGGAGTCGCTGCGCATCTACGCCCGGCCGCGCATGCTGTCCATGCTGGCGTTGGGTTTCTCCAGCGGCCTGCCCTACATGCTGATTTTCAGCACCCTGTCGGCGTGGCTGCGTCAGAGCGGCATCACGCGCGCCACCATCGGCATGCTGTCCTGGGTGTCGCTGGTGTACACCCTCAAATTCCTGTGGTCGCCGGTGGTCGACCGAGTGCGTCTGCCCTTCATCGGCCGGGCGCTCGGGCAGCGGCGCAGCTGGATGCTGCTGGCACAGCTGTCGATAGCCGGCGCGCTGCTGGCCATTTCGGGCAGCGACCCGCGAATGCGAGTGGCCGAAGTCGCCGGGTTTGCGCTGTGGCTGGCATTTTCGGCGGCCACTCAGGACATTGCCATCGATGCCTGGCGCATCGAGTCGGCGCCGGTGCGTGAGCAGGGAGCCATGGCGGCGGCCTATCAGCTCGGCTACCGGCTGGCGATCCTGGTGGCCTCGGCCGGAGCGCTGTGGATTGCCGCCGACTCGGGCTGGGCGCACAGCTACGCCAGCATGGCCGCCCTGGCCGGCATCGGCATACTGACCACCCTGCTGGTGCGCGAGCCGCAACGGCTGGCGCCGCGCGCCTCGATACTGGCGGAAAATCGCGTCGTCGCCTGGGTCGAGCGCCGCGCCCACTGGCCGCGCGCTTTGCGCCACGCGGGCGCGGCCTTCTTCGGCGCCGTCATCTGCCCGGTCATGGATTTTTTCACGCGCTACGGACTGCAGCTTGGACTGCTGATGTTCGCGTTCATCAGCACCTACCGGCTGACCGATTTCACCATGGGCGTGATGGCCAATCCGTTTTACCTGGATCTGGGCTTCACGCTCAAGCAGATCGCCGCGGTGGCGAAGGTTTTCGGCACCCTCTGGAGCGTCGCCGGCATTGTGATCGGCGGCTACGCGGTGGCGCGCCTCGGACGGGTGCGCTCACTGCTGCTCGGCAGCGCACTGGTGATCATTTCCAACCTGTGTTTTGCGGTGCTGGCCGCACATGGTCAAGCCAGTGTGCCGGGACTGGCGACGGTGATCAGCCTGGATAATTTTGCCCAGGGCGTGCACGGCACGGCCCTGATCGCCTTCATGTCGTCGCTGACCAGCGCTTCCTATACCGCCACTCAGTACGCCGTGCTGTCCTCGCTGTATGCATTGCCGCCCAAACTGCTGATGGGCACTTCCGGCCTGGTGGTGGACGCGGTCGGCTATCCGCAGTTCTTTGTCTATACCGCGTCGTTGAGTATTCCAGCGCTGCTGCTACTGTACCTGCTGGCCCGGCGCCGCGATTTTATTTAGGTAAGCTATTGGAACAGATCGGGCGCGTCGAACAGGTCGAGGCCCTCGAATCCGCCGGCCAGTTGCGAATCGCCCTCGAGGCCGCTGTTGGGCGAGGGTGCATCGTCCTCGCCATCGACATCTACCGAGCCGCTCCAGTCTTCGGGCGCTTCCGCGTCCTCGATCTCGCCACTGGCGCGCTGACTGTCCCAGTCCTCCAGATCCATTTCCTCGACCGTGCCGTCGAAGCTCTGCATTTCAATGGTGCGGTCGTGCTCGTCGATGGCGACGATCTCAAAGGTCTCGCCCCCGCGAACGCGGTACCAGGCCCCGATCTCCGGCGGCGCACTCATGGTCGCAGGCTCCCGTATTCAGCCGAACTGGAATCCATTACGCTGCATTGGGCAACGCACCTTGCGCAGTCATGTTGCACCTGCCCCGCGACCCATTTCAAGATTAATTTTCAAGATTAATTTGCACGCCCTCATGTTCAACCAGCTGCTGCGATTCTTCGTCGTGTTCCTGGTGGTGGTCGAGCCGATCTCGCTGCTGCCATTGTTCGTAGGACTGACGGAAGGCGTGGCCGAGGCGCAGCGCCGACAGATGGCGCGTCGCGCGGTCATCATTTCGGCCGTGATCCTGACGGTGTTCGCAGTGATTGGTGGCCCGTTCCTGAAGATCATGAACATCAGCCTGGAGTCATTTCGCATTTTCGGCGGCTTGCTGCTGTTGTTGATTGCACTCGAGATGGTGTTTGCGCGCACGCCGGGCACGCGCACCTCCAAGCGCGAAGAGCAGGAGAGCCAGGAGCGCGATGACATTTCGGTGTTTCCGCTGGCATTTCCGTTCATCGCCGGTCCGGGCGCATTGGCCACCATACTGCTGGCCTTTGGCGGTACACCCGGCAATCCGCTGTTGTTTCTGGGCCTGTTGTTGAGCGTGTTTCTGGTACTGGCGCTCACGCTCGGAATTCTCTACCTGGCGACTCCGGCCATGCGCCTGCTGGGCGTCACTGGCACCAATGTGATCACGCGGCTGTTCGGCGTGCTGCTCGGCGCGCTGGCGGTGCAATTCGTGATCGACGGCCTGCGCGGCAGTTTCGCGCTGTAGGATTTCGCGAAGGTCACTATGAGCTGCGTTCAAACAGCAGTTCGCGCACCCGGTGACCAAGGCGCTCGCCGCGGCGCTCAAAGCGCGTGGCGCGGCGCTGCATCACCTGGGTGCTGAAGGCGCCGGGCCCGGCGCAGTTGCGAAGAGCGGCGCAGCCGCTGAGCACTTCGAGCATGTGCGCCGCGTACGGCTCCCAGTCGGTGGCAAGGTGCACGCGGCCGCCGGGGGCCAGCCGCGCGGCCACCAGGGTTACAAAGTCCGGCTGCACCAGGCGTCGTTTGTGATGGCGCGATTTCGGCCAGGGGTCGGGAAACAATAATTGCAGTTCATCCAGGCTGTCGGCGGCGATCTGCCATTGCAGCACCTCGACCGCGTCGTGCGCGATCACGCGCAGGTTGGCGACCTCGGCCTTGCCGGCGGCCAGCAGCAGGTGACCGATACCCGGACGATGGACTTCGACGCCGAGGAAGTCGCGCTGCGGCGCGCCGACGGCGCGCTCGAGCAGATGCTCGCCGTCGCCGAAGCCGATCTCGAGCGTGCGTGGCGCGACCCGGCCAAACAGGCGATCCAGATCGAGTGCGCCGGCGACGAACTCCACGCCGTAGCGCGGCCACAGGGTCGCGAGTGCGCGCTGCTGCGCGTCGGTGATGCGCCCGGTGCGCATGACGTAGGAGCGCACGCTGCGCACCCGATCCGCAGGTTCCTGCATGCGGTCAGTATATGCTGCACTCTGATGGGCAATGGTTTTGAAAAACGAGTCCCGCTGTTGTGCCGGCTGGCGGTGCTCGCCTCGGCGGCGCTGTGTGTGGCGCCCAGCGGCAGCCCCAAGGTCGAGGCGCTGCTCGCGCGCCTGACGCTGGATGAGAAAATCCAATTGCTGCATGGCGCGCCCGAGCCGGCGCCGAGCAACCAGGGCGAGGCGGGCTACCTGCCCGGCATTCCGCGGCTGGGTATCGGCCCGTTGCGCTTTGCCGACGGGCCGCCAGGCGTACTGACGCGCTATCCCGCGACCGCTCTGACAGCCAGCATGGGACTGGCGGCCACTTTCAGCCGCGTCGACGCCCGCGACAACGGCAGCGTGATTGCGCGCGACGCCAGGACTTTAGGTATAGACGTGGTGCTCGAGCCGTTCATCAACATTCACCGCGACCCCGGATTTTTTCGCGCCTACAACACTTTCGGCGAAGATCCATTGCTGGGCGGGGAGATTGCCGCGGCGGAGATTCAGGGCATCCAGCAGGGCGGAGTCATGGCGCAGGCCAAGCATTACATCGCCTATGACGGGCCCACCGACGTGAGCGTCGATGAGCAAACGCTGCATGAGATCTATCTGCCACCGTTCGCGGCCGCAGTCGCCGCCAACGTGGCCTCGATCATGTGTTCCTACAACGTTGTGAACGGCAGCTATGCGTGCGGCAACAGCGACATGCTGGGTTCGATACTGCGCGGTGAATTGCAGTTCCAAGGCTTTGTGACGTCCGATTGGGGCGCGGTGCATGCCACCACGTTCATCAACGATGGACTGGACCTGGAGATGCCGGGCAGCGGCACGGTCATGGACTCGTATCTGGCCGGCAACCTGCCCCGCGAAGATGAGCCTCGAATCGCGCTCGACCCGCCGATCATCAATCACATTCCCGAGGAAACGCTGCCCGCGCCCATGCCGGCGCCGCGTCTGCCCGGTTCGGCGCCGATCGGACTGCACGCGGCGCTGGCGCAGGGCGAAGTCAAGGAAAGTGCCATTACCGAATCGGCGCGCCGCATCCTCACGCAGATGGAGCGCTTCGGCCATCTCGATCATTTCTCCACTGATGCCGTGCCCACGGGTGTGCAATCGCCGGAGAATGTGCAAGCCAACGCCGCCATCGTGCGCCGCACCGCCATCGATTCATCGGTGCTGCTCAAAAACGACGGCCAGGCGTTGCCGCTGAAACCGGCGGACCTCAAGGGACTGACAATGATCGGTCCGGGCGCTTTGCAGGACATAGCCGTCGGCGAGTCGGGCGAGAAAGGGTTGGGACATCTCGAGCGCCAGATTGGTCCGAGTGCCGCGCTGCAAGAGCGCACCGGCGTGCCGGTGATCGAAGCGGTGGCGGACGATATGACCGGCATGCCTGTTCCGGCCGCGCAGTTGACACACCACGGTGTTGCCGGGCTGCAGCGTCTCGATGGCGAGCGCGAAATCGCACGCGACGCGGCGCTGGATTTCACCAATCTACGTGGCAATGCGCTCCCGCCCGGCACCAGCGTGCAATGGACCGGCGTACTGCGCGTGCCGCATAGCGGCCGCTACCGGCTTTATCTGCAGATTCTCGGCGCCAGCGGCTCGTTATGGCTCGACGGCCGGACACTGGCGGCCACCAGTGGCCTGAGTCTGCACGGCGAATCGCTGCAGCCGGGGCAGGACAATCTGCTGCCGACACGCGACGGCCTCGATAACGTGCGTCGCGAGCTGCAATTAAGCGGCGGTGCGCACACCATCGCGGTAAAAATCCAGGGCGAGCACAATGGCCAGCCGGTTCAGGTGAGACTCGCCTGGGTCACGCCGGAGCAGCGAGCGGCAGACTTCAAGCAGGCGGTTCACGCCGCGAAGACGGCGGGCAAGGTGATTGTGTTCGCCTGGAGCCGTGGCCGCCCGGTTTTCCATCTGCCTGGCGACCAGGACCGGCTGATCACCGATGTCGCCGCGGTCAATCCCCACACCATCGTGGTGCTGAACGTCAGCGAACCGGTGGCCATGCCGTGGCTGGCGCATGTCAAAGCCGTGCTGCTCATGTGGTGGCCGGGAGATGAGGGCGGGCGCGCGTGCGCGGATCTGCTGCTGGGTCGAGCGAGTCCAGCCGGCCGGCTGCCCTTCACCTGGCCGCGGCAATTTGCGGTCGGGCCAGCCAACGATCCGGCACACCCCGAGCGCTCATCGCTCGGCATCGACGGCAAGACCACCTACTCCGAAGGTATCTTCGTCGGTTACCGCTGGTTCGATCAGCACGCGATTGAACCGATGTTCCCGTTCGGTTTCGGCCTGTCGTATACGAACTTCGAGTATTCGGATCTGAGCCTGAGCCACAGCGACGACGGCGGCCTGGATGCCGGCTTTGAGCTGCGCAATACCGGCGGCAGTACCAGCGACGAAGTACCGCAATTATATCTGGGCGCTCCCACGCCCGCGCCCGCAAACGCCCAGTTCGCGCAGCGCGCACTGGCGGCGTTCGAGCGCGTGCCGCTGGGCGCCGGGCAGAGCACACGGGTCACGCTGCACGTTCTGCCGCGGGCACTGCAATACTGGTCCACCGCGCAGCATCAGTGGCTGACGGCAAATGGCCAGCGGCTGGTCTACGTGGGCGCCTCCTCGCGTGACGTGCGCCTGCAGGCGGTGGCGACCATCGCGGCGCAAGCGCCGTAATAAAGAGAGAAGAGTAACGGTGAGCGATATTCCGTTTTCGGTGCTGGATCTGTCGCCGATCGTGGAAGGTGCGACCGCGGCCGATGCGCTGCGCAATTCGCTGGCGCTGGCGCAGGCGGCCGAGTCGTTCGATTACCGGCGCTTCTGGCTGGCCGAGCATCACAACATGCCCGGAATCGCCAGCGCCGCTACGGCGGTGGTCATCGCTCATGTGGCCGGCGGCACGCGCTCGATCCGCGTGGGCTCTGGCGGCGTGATGCTGCCCAATCACGCACCGCTGGTGATCGCCGAGCAGTTCGGCACGCTGGTATCGCTGTATGGCGAGCGCATTGATCTGGGCCTGGGCCGCGCACCGGGCACGGATCCGGTGACGGCGCGCGCGCTGCGGCGCGATGCAGCGGTGGGCGCCGATGCGTTTCCGCAGGATGTGCTGGAGCTGCAGAGTTATTTCGCCGCCCCTGCCGAGCAAGCCACGCGCGCTGTGCCAGGGGCCGGACTCAAGGTGCCGATCTGGCTGCTGGGCTCGAGTCTCTACAGCGCACAGCTGGCGGCCATGCTTGGCTTGCCGTTTGCGTTCGCGGCCCACTTTGCGCCGGAACTGCTGCCGCAGGCGCTGGCGATCTACCGCAGCCGGTTCGACGCATCGGCGCAGCTGGCGGCGCCGTACGCCATGATCTGCGTCAACCTGATTGCGGCCGAGACGGATGCGGAAGCGCAGTGGCTCTACAGTTCGCATCTGCAGGCGTTCACGCACTTGCGTCGCGGCCGCCCGGGATTGCTGCCGCCGCCGATCCGGGACATGGAGACATTCTGGTCGCCGGCAGAAAAGGCCATGATTGCAGCGGCCATGCGCTATTCGTTCGTGGGCAGCACCGCCACGGTGGCGACAGGGCTTGGGGATTTTTTACGGCAGACGCAGCCGGATGAACTCATGGTGAACGTGCACGTGTTCGATCAAGCGGCGCGACGGCGTTCGCTGGCGCTGACCGCTGAAATCCGCGATCGCGGTTTCAGCGCGGGGTAACGCCCAGACGCAACCAGATGCGCTCGTTGGCGCCGGTCGAGGTCTCGACCGACTGCAGTACCGCCTGGGTCGTGTCATCGTCGATCACGCCGCGCGCGCGCAGCACCGCCAGGGCGCCAATAAATTGTCCGAACTGCAGGCAGCGACCGAGCGCGGTGGCTGGCGCCACTTGCGTCTCGAGCTGTTCGGCGAGCGCGGTGTCGATGCGCTCGGACAATTCCCAGCTTGCGGCGATCTGCCGTGCCACCGACACCACGTAGGCGTCGATCATGGCCGCGATCATTCCCGCTTCCGGCGCGCGTTGACGCGTGAGGAATTGATCCTGGGCGACGCTGAAAATGACGATGGTGGCCAGCCCCATGATCAGCGCCAGCAGCTGGGCAGCAAAGGGATCAGCGTCTTCCACCAGCGCGGCATCGCCCTCGGCGGCGGCCGCGGCGTACAGCGAATATTCCCAGGTCACATCGCCGAACTGCGCGAAGCTGCCGCCGCTGATGCGAAACACCGGTTGCAACAGTGCCGCCGCAATCATCGAGCGCAGGCCTTCGGTGCCGAGCATGTCCACGGCGCGATCCAGACTTTCCACCGCCTGCGGGCTGTGGCGATAGAACGGGCTATTGGCCAAGCGCAGCAGGTTGCCCGCCAGTGCCGGATCGCCGGCGATTATCTGCGAGAACTCGCGCCGCGAGGCGCTCTCATCATTGATCGCCCGCATCAGCTTGGGTAATTGCATGGGGCGACGCGGCGCGTAATTGGGTTTGTCGACGATGTTCTTCAGCAACGCGCCGACCGCAAGGAAGATGTCGTCGCCGGCCGCGGACTGCGTCGCGACCACCGGCATGGAAGTGCCAAAGGCCACTTCGCGCAGCGTGCGCAGGGTCTCGGCCCGCACGCTCAAATGTTCGGCCGGTATGATCTCGGGTTGGTAGGGCGTTGCCGTCACCGGCGCCGCAGCGGATGTCGGCGCGGACGCTGCGGGCGCGGCCGACTCGCGCAGGGCGCGCAGAGCGGCGACCTGCGTGGTCGAATCCGGAGCGATCCGGTCCGCCGGCCGGCCCTTGCGGCGCAAGGCAAACAGCCCCACGAGCAGGGCAACGCCGACAAGCAATACGCTGAACCATGGGCTCATGGCCGTAGATTAGTCGAATTTGAAAAACATTCAGTGTCGACTGGCTCTATAAATGATTGATTCACCGGGCCCAAATCGGGCGGTCAGTCACGCTAACGCAGGTTCGGTGCGGTGCCTGTGCGGGCACGCCGACGAGAGGTCAGGGCGTAGGCGGCCAACGCCACCGCGAGCGTCGTCAGGCTGACATAGAACTGACTGGCCAGCGCCCGGGTGAGCGCCATCGCGAGCAGCACCGCGAGTATGCCAGCGATGGCGGCATAGCTGCCCCAGGGAAACCACCACATCCGCAGCTGCAAGGTGCGTGCATCGATGCGCCGGCGCAGACGGATCTGCGCCATCGCGGTGAGCATGTAGACGAACAGGATCAGGGCACCGGCGGAATTGACCAGGAATGCAAACACGCCACCCGGTGAGGAGACGGCCGCGGCAATGCCGATCAGGCCCGCCACACTGCCGGCGAGCACCGAGCGCGCCGGAACGCGGCGGGCATTGAGCTTTACCATCCATTGCGGCGCATCGTTGTTTTCCGCCAGCGTGAACAGCACCCGCGACGTGACGTAGAACGCCGAATTCAGGCACGACAGCACCGCGGTGAGGATGACCACGCTCATGGCGGCGCCAGCCCACGAGAAGCGCATCGCCAGCAGCGCCGCGGTGAATGGCGATTGTCCCGGCACGATGCTGTCCCATGGCACCACGGCGACGATGAGAAAGATCGAGCCCACATAGAAGATCACGATGCGCGTGATCATGGAGGTGGTCATTTTGGTCAGGGCGCGCGCCGGATCGCGCGACTCGGCGGCCGCCACGGTGGTGATCTCCGCGCCGGTAAGCGAGAAAAATACCGTGGTCACGCCGGCGAGCACGGCCAGGCCGCCGTGCGGCATGAAGCCGCCATGACTGACCAGGTTGTTCCACGTGGCGACATGAGGCGTGAGCAGGCCGCTGGCATAGGCCAGTGCAAGTGCGATGAAAATGAGAATCGCGGCCACCTTGATCGAGGCGAACCAGAATTCGAACTCGCCGAAGGAGCGCGCTGACATCAGGTTGACAGCGGTCATGATCGCGATTAATCCCACGCCCAGCAGCCAGGTAGGTAATGCGATCCACGGCTGCAGCAAACCTTGCAGCAGTCCAGCACCGGCAATGGCCTCGACCGCTACGGTGATGATCCAGAAGTACCAGTACAGCCAGCCGACCACGAAGCCCGCGGCCGGCCCCAGCCCGGCGCGAGCGAATTCGGTAAAGCTGCGCACGTTGGGCAGTGCCGTGGCCATCTCGGCCAGCATGCGCATCACCAGCAGGATGAGGATGCCGGCAATCACGTAGCTCAGGACGATGGCCGGGCCGACCGCGGCGATCGCGGCGCTGCTGCCCACGAACACACCGGCGCCGATGATCCCGCCCATGCTGATCATGGTCACGTGGCGCGCCGCCAGCGACCGGCTCAGAGCGCTCGCGCCGCCCCGGACTATTGCGTCTACAATACCGCCCCCAATTTCAGTCGAGTATGCCGATGCGCCAATGCACCGCCCGCCTGACTGCCCTCACTGCCGCGCTGGTCATCATAGTGCAGGCCTCGCCACTGCGCGCAAGCGAAGAGTCGGAGGGTGCCGCTAGCGATGTGGCAAAAGCGTTGCATGCCAAGCCGGTAGTGCATTTCAAGCCCGAGCAGCAGGAGAGCAAGGGCAGCGTGACCGTGGAAGGCAGTCACATCGACTACGACGCCTACGCCGGCACCCTGGTGGTACACCCCAAGGGCTGGGATGACGTGCCGCAGAATGCGCCCCCGGATGAGGATAAGAATCCGCGGCCGGAGGCGAGCATGTTCTATGTCGCCTATTTCAAATCCGCGAACAAGAACCTGGCTGACAAGAACGCCGATAAGAACGCCGATAAGAATGTGGCGCCGCGTCCGATCACATTCCTGTTCAACGGTGGTCCCGGATCATCGACGGTGTGGCTGCACATGGGTGCCTTCGGGCCCCGGCGCGTGGTGACTGCCGATGACTCGCATACCCCGGCGGCGCCCTACGCTCTGGTCAACAATGAATTCAGCCTGCTCGACGCCAGCGACCTGGTGTTCGTGGACGCGCCCGGCACCGGGTTTTCTCGCATCGCCGGCAAGGATCGCGAGAAGGCGTTCTATGGCGTCGATCAGGATGCGGAGGCATTCGCCGATTTCATCGTGCAGTTTCTGTCCAAGTACGGGCGATGGAATTCCGCCAAGTACCTGTTTGGCGAAAGCTACGGCACGTTGCGCTCGGCGGTGCTGGTCAATCTGCTCGAGACCGAACAGCTGGTGGATTTCAATGGAGTGATCCTGCTGTCGCAGACACTGAACAGGGAGAACGGTCCCGATGGCCCGGAGACCAACCTGGGCATGGACCTGCCGTACGAGCTGGTGCTGCCGAGTTTTGCCGCCACCGCCTGGTATCACCACAAGCTTCCCGAGGCACATGCGGAACTGGCGCCATTGCTGGCCGAGGTCGAGCACTATGCCATGGGAGATTACGCCATGGCGCTGGAGGCTGGCTCCGCGTTATCCGATGAGCAGCGGCAGGCGGTGGCGGCGAAGTTGCATCAGTACACCGGGCTGCCGGTGGACTACATATTGAAAGCGAATCTGCGCATCAGCGGCGGGGAATTCGAAAAGACCCTGCAGGGCGATAGCGATACCACCACCGGACGGTTGGACTCGCGCTTTTCGGGACCGACGCTGGACGCGTTGAGCAAGGAGTCCGAATACGATCCGCAATCGGCGGCGATCTCCTCCGCCTACGTCTCCTCCTATAACGATTATGTGCGCAAGCAGCTCAACTACGGGCAGGACAAAATGTTCAAACCCGAAATCGACAACGACAAATGGGACCTTCACCACCAGCCGCCCGGTGCGCCTGAGCCCTTGTCCGGGCCGCCGAATGTCATGCTCGATCTGGCGGCGGCCATGAAATACAACCCCGACCTGCACGTGCTGCTCAACGCCGGCTACTTCGATCTGGCGACACCGTTCTACGAGGGCGTGTACGAGATGCAGCACCTGGGGCTGCAGCCGGCGCTGCGCAAGAACATCGATTTCGCGTTCTACCAGTCCGGCCACATGGTCTATGCGCATCCGGCGGCGCTGAAGCTGCTGCACGACAATACCGCGGATTTCATCCGCCGCACGTCCGTGCCGGGGCATTGAGTGCAGTAATCGCTGCACGCTGTGACATGGCGCCAGTGAAAGCGTAAAAGAGAGGCAGCAGCCGCAGAGCTTTTGGGGGAACTCGGCGCCCGGCGCAAAAGTCCCATACGCAACCAGAGGAGATTCACAAATGAATGCAGCAGTGGATATGGTGGCGCTCAGCGCGCCGGTGAAGCGTTTCGTGGGGCAGGCGCGCCAGGCATTGATCGACGGGCGCTGGCAGGACGCGCAATCGGGCGCAACCTTCGAGGTGTTCAATCCGGCCACTGAAGCGGTCATTGCACGCGTGGCCGATTGCAAGAGGGCCGATGTCGATCTGGCCGTTGCGGCGGCGCGCAAAGCGTTCGATCAGGGTCCCTGGTCGCGGATGTCGCCTTCCGCCCGCGGCAAAATCCTTTGGAAAATCGGCGACCTGATCCTGGAGAATCTCGAAGAGCTGGCGCAACTGGAGTCGCTCAATAACGGCAAGCCCATTGGCGTCGCACGCGGTGCCGACGTGCCGCTGGCCGCGGATCTGTTTCATTACATGGCCGGCTGGGCGACCAAGATCGAAGGCAGCACCATCCCCATCTCCGTGCCCTACACCCCCGATGCGCAATATCACGCCTATACGCGCAAGGAACCTATTGGTGTGGTGGCGCAGATCATTCCGTGGAATTTCCCGTTGCTCATGGCGGCCTGGAAACTCGGTCCGGTACTGACCGCGGGCTGTACCGTAGTGCTGAAGCCGGCTGAAGAGACCCCGCTGTCGGCATTGCGCCTGGCGCAGCTATGCCTGGACGCGGGTCTGCCGCCCGGAGTGCTCAATGTCGTGACCGGTTTCGGCGAGACCTGCGGTGCGCCGCTGGCTGCGCATCCGCACGTGGACAAGGTGGCGTTCACCGGTTCGACCGAAGTCGGCAAGCTCATCGTCAAGGCGGCCGCCAACGACCTGAAGAAGGTGACGCTGGAACTGGGCGGCAAGTCGCCCAACATCGTGCTCGACGACGCCGACTTCGACGTGGCCATCCCAGGAGCGGCCAATGCCATTTTCTTCAATCACGGCCAGTGCTGCTGCGCGGGCTCACGCTTGTTCGTGCAGAACAAGAGCTACGATCGTGTGCTCGAAGGCGTCAGCAAAGCGGCGCGCGCCATTCGCCTGGGACCGGGCATGGACCCGCAGAGCGAGATGGGACCGCTGGTGTCGAAGACCCAGTTCGATCGCGTCACCGGGTTCCTGCGCGCGGGCAAGGAAGAGGGCGCACGCACGGTCACCGGTGGTAATCGCCACGGCACCACCGGCTACTTTGTCGAGCCGACCGTCATCGATGGCACCACCGACAAGATGCGCGTCTACCAGGAAGAGATCTTCGGTCCGGTGGTGACGGTCATGCCGTTCAAGGAAGTCGATGACGAGCTGATCCGCCGCGCCAACGATACGGTGTACGGACTGGCCGCGGGTTTGTGGACCAGCAACATCAAGCGCGCACATCGCATTGCCAATGCATTGCGCGCCGGAACCGTCTGGGTCAACTGCTATAACATCTTCGATGCGGCCATGCCCTTCGGTGGCTACAAGCAGTCCGGCTGGGGCCGGGAGATGGGGGCAGAGGTGCTGAAGAATTATCTCGAGACCAAGTCGATCTGCATGGCGATCTAGTCAGCCGCTAAGCGGGTGACTGGCGGGCGGGCGGTCCTTACGACCGCCCGCTAGATTTCACGGCGCGGCGGCCGTGGCTGGCGATTTACGCGCCTGGATCCAGGCCACCGTGGCGGCAAACGCCGCCTTTTCATCGAGCTTCTGTCCAGACGGTGGCAACAATTGGTATTCCAACGGCTTGCCCTGATCGGCCAGTGTCTTCAGGCGCTCGATCGACAGGCCTACCGGCACGTTGACGTCCCGGCCGGCATATAACCACAGGCCTGGAATCGACAAATCCTTCAGCGCATCAAGCGGGTCATCGTCGGCGAAGTGCAGGCGATCGCTGGCACCGCTGACGATGCGTTCGCGCACTTGCGCTTCGGTGTGGTGATCCCAGAAGTCCGGTTGCTGCTCGGTGAAGTCCTGGAAGCGCAGCTGCTCATGCGTGGTGACCAGCGGCCCGCTCCACAGCACCATGAAGGCGATGTCGGCATTTATTCTTGCGGCCAGCGGCACGACCCATCCGCCATGGCTGAAGCCAATCACGCCCACCGGACCATGGTCCGACGGCAATTTACGCACCAGTTCGCGTACGGCCGCGGCCGCGTCGGCGGCCAGCAATTGCAGATTGGATGGCTCGAGGTCGTTGCTGCCTACCTCGGGGCCGGCGTACAGGCCACTCGATTCACCCACACCGCGCTTGTCGTAGGTGAGCGTGGCAATACCCTGTTTCGCCAGTGCATCGGCAAACGCCAGCATGCGCTGTGTCTGGCCCGCGCCTTGTACCAGTACCACGGCGGCGCTGATCTTCGCTGGCGTCACCAACGTACCGGCGAGCACCGTGCCGGCACCGGGAAATCTGAAGTTCTCGCTCGTGAATGCGGCACCAGCGGCGAAGCCGGGCGCCGTGGCGAGGTACAGCGCCAGCGTGAGCAGCGATGCGAGAGGGCGACGCATACTATTAGGCGGGCAGCGCCGGCTCCTCGAGCGGCGCGGGCAGGCCGCCCGAACGCGGCAGGGTCCCAAATTGCGCCGCCAGCAAGCGCTCGCCCTGCTCGAGGATGAAATAACGGAACGATTCGGCCGCCGGCGACAGGCTCTTGGCCTGCGGATGGATCACGAACCAGCGGCGCATGAGCGGCAGATCCTCGACCTGCAGGATGCGCAGCAGGCCGAATTGCAGCTCCAGGCCGAGGGTATGCAGGGACAGGAACGCCAGGCCCATGTCGGCAATCACGGCCTGCTTAATGGTCTCGTTGCTGGGCATTTCCATGACCGCGAGCGGATCGATCTGGTGATCGCGAAAGAACTGCGTCATCGAGGCGCGGGTGCCGGAGGTGGGTTCGCGCACGATGAAGGGTTGCGAGGCCAAAGCCGCGGCCGGCACGTGCTCGCGCTGGGCCAGCGGATGGCTCGGCGAGGACACAATCACGTACGGATGCGCGGCGAACGGCTCGGCACGAGTGGCCAGCTCCTTGGGAGGACGCCCCATGATTGCGAGGTCCACATCATTGCGAACCAGGGACTCGACCAGCGATTCACGATTACCGACGGTGAGCCGGATGTCGACCGCGGGATGTTCGGTACGAAATTGAGCCAGCAGACGCGGCACGAAATATTTGGCGGTGCTGACCATGCCGATGTTCAAACGGCCGCCCTTGAGACCCCGAAAGCGCGCGATCGTGTCCTCGGCCTCACGAAGGGTGCCGAGTATGCGGCGCGCATGCACCAGGAAATATTCGCCGGTCATGGTCAGCGATGCCGAGCGGCCGACCCGGTCGAAGAGCGGCAATCCCAGCGACTCTTCCAGGTCGCTGATCTGCATGGAAACCGCGGGCGGACTGATGTGCATTTCCTCGGCGGCGCGCGCGAAGCTGGAATGTTTGGCGGCCGAGACGAAGATGCGCAACTGCCGGATGGAGACGTTTAACATCATAAGATAATAATTCACTTATCTTGAAAGTCAAAATAACTGACTATCACTTATCTTCGGCAGACCCTAAGGTGAATCCATACCGCGATTCCCCGATCAGGAGTGCCGAATGTCGAAGATTGCCCAACTCGGAACCGAAGCCGCCGCCAAGAAGCGCTACAAGGCCGGCGTACTGCGTTATGTCGAAATGGGCTACTGGCAGCCCGACTATAAGCCGCTCGAAACCGACCTGATCGTGCTGTTCCGCATCACCCCGCAGGAGCACGTGGATCCGGAAGAGGCGGCGGCGGCCGTGGCGGGCGAATCCTCCACCGCCACCTGGACCGTGGTCTGGACCGACCGGCTGACTGCCTGCGAGCTCTATCGCGCCAAGGCTTTTCGCGTCGATGCAGTGCCCAACACCGGCCCCGGCACCAAGACCGAACAGCAGTACTTCGCATGGATCGCTTATGACCTGGACCTGTTCGAGGAAGGCTCGATCGCCAATCTGACGGCCTCGATCATTGGCAATGTATTCGGCTTCAAGGCCATCAAGGCGCTGCGCCTGGAAGACATGCGCGTGCCGGTGGCCTACCTGAAGACATTCCAGGGTCCGGCCACCGGTATCGTCGTTGAGCGCGAGCGGCTGGATAAATTCGGCCGGCCGCTGCTGGGCGCCACCACCAAGCCGAAGCTCGGACTGTCGGGACGCAACTACGGCCGCGTGGTCTATGAGGCGCTCAAGGGCGGCCTCGATTTCGTCAAGGACGACGAGAACATCAACAGCCAGCCGTTCATGGGCTGGCGCGATCGCTATCTGTATTGCATGGAGGCGGTCAATCGCGCTTCGGCGGCCACCGGTGAGGTGAAAGGGCATTACCTGAACGTCACCGCCGGCACCATGGAGGACATGTACGAGCGCGCGGAATTCGCCAAGTCACTGGGTTCGGCCATCATCATGATCGATCTGGTGATCGGCTACACCGCCATCCAATCCATGGCCAAGTGGGCGCGCAAGAACGACATGATTCTGCACTTGCATCGCGCCGGAAATTCCACCTATTCGCGCCAGAAGAACCATGGCATGAATTTCCGCGTGATCTGCAAATGGATGCGCATGGCCGGCGTCGATCATATTCACGCGGGCACCGTGGTCGGCAAGCTCGAAGGCGACCCGCTCATGATCAAGGGCTTCTACGACACGCTGCGCGAGTCGCGCACGCCGGTGAGCCTGGAAAACGGCCTGTTCTTCGAGCAGGACTGGGCCTCTTTGCGCAAGGTCATGCCGGTGGCGTCGGGCGGCATTCATGCCGGCCAGATGCACCAGCTCATTCATTACCTCGGTGAGGACGTGGTGCTGCAGTTCGGTGGCGGCACCATCGGCCACCCTCAGGGCATACAGGCCGGCGCTACCGCCAACCGCGTGGCGCTGGAAGTGATGATCATGGCGCGCAACGAGGGACGCGATTATCTGCGCGAAGGGCCGGAGATCCTCAAGGAGGCCGCGAAGTGGTGCTCGCCTTTGCGCGCCGCCATCGATACCTGGGGCGAGATCACGTTCAACTACGAGTCCACGGATACCGCGGATTTCGTGCCCACCGTCACGGCCAGCGCCTGACGCGCAGCAAGGAGCCAGCATCATGATGACCAATACCGGCGCGCGCCTGACCCAGGGCCAGTTTTCATTCCTGCCGGATCTGACGGACGCGCAGATCACCGCGCAGCTCAACTACGCTCTCAAGCAGGGCTGGGCGATCGGCGTCGAGTACACCGATGATCCGCATCCGCGTAACACCTATTGGGATATGTACGGCAATCCCATGTTCGATCTCAAGGATCCGGCCGGCATCCTCAAGGAGATCAACG